>NZ_PNCN01000031.1:0-102323 GCF_005886135.1 Pseudoalteromonas sp. S4741
GCTAATAGGAACTTTAATGGGTAGCTCGTCGGTCTCAGCTCTTCATTAGCCAGCAAAGGTCGTTGGTTCAAATCCAGCTCCCGCAACCACTGAAATAACATGTTTTTTATGCCTAAAATTCATATTCCCTCACGCTATTTTTAACACGTATACCTACTGTTCTTTTCTAATTCTACTTTTTGAAAGTGTTATTGCTGAATATTTAGTATGCTATGCGTTAAACTCTTTAAAACTTTTTGTAATAAAAATTATGACTGAACTCTATCACTGGTTTGATTTAATTGGCGTAGCGGTATTTGCTATATCGGGCACCTTGGTTGCCTATGAAAAGAAAATGGATGGCTTTGGTGTGGTTGTGCTTGCAACCGTTACGGCTATTGGTGGCGGTACTGTTCGCGATGTGATACTCGATCAACCCGTATTTTGGTTACACGATCAAAGCTACTTCTATGCTATTTTAGCAGCAGTGCTTGTTACAACACGACTGATCAATAAACAAAAATCGATTCCTTATTATGTTTTACAAACAGCCGATGCATTTGGTTTAGCCTTTTTTGCGGTAATGGGAGCACAAAAAGCGCAATTGGCCGGTATGCCTGATATGACGGTTATTATTATGGCGGTGATCACCCCCTGTTTTGGTGGATTGATTCGCGATGTGCTTGCCCGCGATATTCCTATGCTGCTCAAAGGTGAGCTCTATGCTATTACCTGTATTGCTGGTGGTATCGTGTATACGTTAGCTATAAACCTATCTTTAACGGTGGAAGTGGCGATGATCTTGAGTATGTTAATGACCTTATTGCTGCGCTTTTCGGCCATTAAATGGAAGATTATATTACATGTTTTTAAATATCCTGACTAAACTGGTTAAATATAGCAGTTAACTAGGATATGGAATGTCGTTAGCCCGTATATTTTCTCGCGCACAAGTAGGAATTAATGCCCCCGAGGTTATGGTTGAAGTGCATTTAGGGAATGGTTTACCTGCATTTCATATTGTCGGCTTACCCGAAGCATCGGTTAAAGAGGCCAAGGATAGAGTACGCAGCGCCCTTGAAAACTCTCAATTTGGATTTCCCGATCAACGTATCACCGTTAATTTAGCACCTGCCGATTTACCAAAAGACGGCAGGCGGTTTGACCTTGCGATTGCGGTAGGCATTTTGGTCGCATCGGGGCAAATAGTCTGCCCTGATATTCATAAGTATGAGTTTTATGGTGAGCTTGCTCTTAATGGTGAAATACGTGCAGTGAATGCTATTTTACCCTCAGTGCTTGGAGCTAAAGAGCAAAACCGTTGCTGTTTTCTTCCTCTTGAAAACGATAGTTTGGCTAGCCTTGTCAGCGGTGTAAAACGAAAAGCGGTAAGCTCTATACAAGAGGTGTGGGGAGACTTACTCAACCAACAACCTTTACCATTGAATATTACCTACCCTGACTGTACCCAAGCGCCAGACTTTTTACTCGATTTAAGTGATGTAAAAGGCCAACCCGGTGCTAAACGAGTACTAGAAATTGCTGCCGCAGGTGGACATAACCTACTATTTTTAGGACCACCAGGAACCGGTAAATCAATGCTTGCGCAACGAATGTCTACAATAATGCCAACCATGTCAGATGATGAAGCCATTGATACTGCCGCTTTGTATTCCATTATTGGCCACTCAATCGATTTAACCAATTGGCGTCAGCGACCATTTCGAAATCCTCATCACACTTGCTCTGCTGTTGCGCTGGTAGGCGGTTCGTCTAACCCTAAACCCGGTGAAATATCGTTAGCGCACAATGGTGTATTATTTTTAGATGAGCTGCCTGAATTTGAGCGCAAAGTACTGGACTCGTTACGAGAACCAATGGAAACCGGAACCGTGACGATTTCGCGCGCGGCAAGACAAATGGAATTTCCGGCACAGTTTCAGCTTATTGCAGCACTTAATCCCAGCCCGACTGGGTGCCATCATGATAAACGGGCGACCCCTGATCAAGTGATGCGTTATTTATCGCGGGTATCGGGACCGTTTATCGATAGAATTGATTTGCAAATTGAGCTCCCTAGACTAAGCAGCGTGGAGCTACAAAGTACGACTGCAGAAGAAACCAGTGCTGAAGTGAGAGCGCGAGTAGAAGCGGCTTATGCAATACAATTAAAACGCCAAGGTAAAGTGAATGCGCGGCTAAATAACAAAGAAATGAGCTTATACTGCGAGTTACCCGCTGCGGAGCTACAGTTTTTAGCTAGAGCAAGTGAAAAGCTGGCGTTATCGCCGCGCTCTTATCATAGAGTGATAAAAGTGGCGCGTACCATTAGTGATTTAAAGGGCGCGCCACAAATTAGTTTAAATGAGCTTAAAGAAGCACTTAATTATCGGGCATTTGAGCGTTTATTATCGCAGTTAACCCAATACTAAATAGATAGCATATAGCCTTTACCACGCACGGTGACGATGCGTTTTTGATCTTTCTCATCGTTAAGCTTTTTACGTAAACGACCCACTAACACGTCTACAGTACGATCGTTGGGGCTCCAATCAGGCTGGCCAATTTCTTCTGATATTTTTTCACGTGAAGTGGCTTTACCGGCATTGCCGATTAAACAAATAAGCACTTTATGCTCTGCCTCGGTGAGCCGTGATTCAATCCCACTGGCTGTAATGAGTGTGCGGTTATCTGGATGGAGTTTAAAATCTGCGTATTCGATAAACTCTTCACTGTCATCGTCGTGTTGATTGTTTGCAATACGTTTGTATAAAGCGCGCATTCTCAACTCAAGCTCGAGTAAATCGACAGGCTTGCAAATATAGTCATCGGCACCTTGAGCAAGACCTGCAATACGATCAGCTTGTGAGTCACGACTCGATAACAAAATAACACCAATATCGGTGAGCGTATTTAACTCTTTGGCAAGTTGTAAACCATTGCGCTTTGGCAGCACAATATCAATAATTGCCAAGGAAATAGCACTGCGCTGATTTACACGGCTTTTAACCATGCTTAAAGCATCGGCACCCGTTGCGTCAACGTCAATAGAGAACTCGGTATTTATAAAATGGTTTTGAATGCGCTTTACTAGCAGCTCGTCATCTTCAACCAATAAAACATTTATTGCCATAGTCTGTTATTTTTTTAATAGTAGCCTTGCATGTTAGCATTATTCGTTACATGCATAACACAGAGTTTAATTTTTTCGGTAACTTTATATTACAAAAAAGAATAATCAAATTACTTTTATATAGCGCACTTTTTATAAATTATTTTAAGTGCGCATTTAAATGATTATTGGCCGTACATTGAATCCCACCATTGTGGTTCATTTTTTAACTCTTTATCAAAGTAAGCCAACATGGTGTTCCACCAATTAAAACGCTTATCGCGTGCAAATATTTGATGATCGGCTCCTTTGTACTCAATCATTTCAACATCTTTATTTAGCAGTTTTAGCGCGGTGTACATAGTTAAGCTTTCACCTACTGGCACATTCGTATCGCTGTCACCATGAATAAGCAGTAATGGCGTGGTCACTTTATCGGCATGAAACACTGGGCTATGTTGGCTATAAAGTTCAGAGTTATTCCACGGGAAACTATTTTTAGAGGCTTCGCCTGAGTATAAATATCCCCACCATCCTTCACCCCAGTAAGAAGTTAAGTTTGAAATTCCCGCATGAGCAATAGACGCGCTGAACATATCGGTTTTAGTAGCAAGCAGCATCGTCATAAATCCACCGTAAGATGCTCCTAAATTACCGACTTTATTTCTGTCTACAAAATCATATTTAGCTAAAAATGCCTCTGTGCCTTGCATAATGTCATCGGCGGTATAATCGCCCCATGCATTGACATGTTGCGCTGAAAACGCTTGTCCAAAGCCCGTTGCACCAGTTGGCTGTACCACATAAACCACATAGCCGTTCGCTGCCCATAAATTAAAAGGGTAACGCCCTGTAAATCCACGAGTCACAGGTGAGGTGCCACCATAGTAATAGACCAGAGCAGGGTGCTTTTTAGTTTTATCAATATTACTTGGCAAGTAAACACGACCAGATATTTCTACGCCACGCTTATTGGTAAAGTTAAATTCTTCAAGCTTAGGAATCGTGGTATTGGCATATGCAATCGGGTTTGAATCCCAGATTAACTCCACCTTATTTTTGCTTACGTCAAAGCGCTTGAGTTGTTGGGCGCTTGAAGCATTACTGCCAGAGAGCAGTAGCTGGGTATTGCGAGTATTTGAAAAACTAAACTGTTCTACAATATCAAACCCTGTATCTAACTTTTTAAAGCGTTGTTTGCTAAGATCATATAAATACAGTGGTTGGGTGTCTTTTTCTGTCACTTTGATTAATGCATCGCCATTGCTTAGTACTTCCAATGTGCCAATCGCAGGGTCAAATTGTTTACTTAACGCTGTTACTTTTTTAGTGTTATCGGTTAGTAAATACAGCTGGCCATCATAATTATTCGCCAGCATGGTTTGCGGTAGTACTCTGCCTACGCCATTTTTAAAATCAGGGCCTGCAACAACATAAATATTGTTTTCGGTATATTTCGCTTGATTAAAGGTTTTAAACTTACCTAACGATTTTATGCTGTTGGATTTTAATGTAAGTTCAACCAGCTCAGTCTCTGGATGGGTTGAGGCTTGCATGGCCATTACTGGACGACTTATTAATAGTTTTCCACGGTTGCTATTAGCATCTTCAAGTTGATGGCTTAATACGCCTTCGGTCAGGGCTTTGGTTAAACCACTTTGGGTATCGAGTAAATATAATTGGCTAACCGTACGGGCGTAAGACCAACGGTCTTGCAAGCCTTTATGATGTTTAGTGAGGCTATTGGTTTCTTCAGGTGATTTGGACCAGCTAAAAAGAATACTATTATCGTTGTAATAGCTAAAGTTGCTTGCCCCCTCAAGGCCTGAGGCTAAGGTTTTTATAGCGAAAGTTTTACGGTTTAACTGCTTTAACTCGCCGTTGAGTAAATAGACTAAAAATTGATTATCAGGACTCCAAGTGAATTGGCTAGGCTGCGCTTCTTCAAATCGGTATACCGTTTGGTTATTAGTATTTTTAAGCTCGGTTGTGGTAATGGCGTCGTTGCCTGTTTTATCGCTGTAACGCTTTGTTGTACTTAAGTAATGCTTAGCATCAGGTGACAAAGACAAGCCGCTAATAGTTGGGGCGTCAAACAATTGCTTAGCCGATAAGCGCTTGGTTTTATTGGTGGTTAGGGTGACAACATCAGTGTCTGCTTTTGGCACAAACTCTAAGGTGACATCATTCCAATTAGCAACCTGTTGAGCAATGACAATAACGGTGTGTGAGCCGTTATTTAAAGCAAGCTGATAGCGTTGGTTTTCACCACTTTGTTTCTCACCGTTAATAAAAACCTGGCCTTGCTCTATTCCTTTAATGTTTAAGGAGCCTTGAGTAAATCGGTTAGTTTCAATATTAAATTTAAGTGCTTGTAAACCGCTTAAAGTAAGCGCGTTAATTTTATCAAGTGGTTGCCACTTGTGCTTTTTACCAAACACAACAAAGCTTTCTTTATTTGATTCAAGTTGTGCAAGCAGATTACTGATAATCACGTCGCCATACGGTGTTTGAAATGGCTTTGCTTGCATGTCTTCTGCAAGAGGCCCGATAAACTGGATTTTTGATTGATCGAGTGGGGCGGCTAAGGTCGTTATACTCAGACTACTTAATGTTAGCAGGGTTGCTAAGTAAGTAAAACGTTTTGCGTAACGATGCCAAGGTGCGCTTAAATTCATTGTTATGCCTATTATTATTGGGTATTTGGCCAAATATAGCATGTATTGTTATGATGCTCATATATCCAATTTAGAGGAAAAAAAGTGACACTATTAATCGTTTACATGGTTACAGCGATTGTGATTTCGTTTTTGTGTTCTGTCATGGAAGCGGTGCTATTGAGCATTTCACCTAGTTATGTTGCGCTGCTTCGTAAAGAGCGGCCAGTACTGGCTAAGCAACTAGAGAAGCTAAAAAGTAATATCGATCAGCCATTAGCGGCTATTTTAACACTTAATACTGTTGCACATACTGCCGGTGCTGCGGGCGTGGGCGCACAGGCTGCCGTGGTGTTTTCAGATGCGGCTGTGGGGATTGCGTCTGCGATTATGACTTTATTGGTACTGGTGTTATCTGAAATTATTCCTAAAACGCTGGGGGCTAATTATTGGCGTGCTTTAACGCCTAGTGTGACTTATGGTTTACGTATTTTGGTACTAGTCCTTAAGCCTTTTGTTTGGGCAGCACAAAAGCTAACTAATTTGATGGGTCAAAAGCATAATGAGGCCTATTATATTCGCCAAGAAATAGAAGCAATGGCCGACATTGGCAGTGAGTCTGGGGCGCTTCATGCTGATGAATCAGAAATCATTCGTAATTTGCTGCACTTTAGGCATGCAAAACTAACCGATTTAATGACACCGCGTACGGTCATTTTTAAAATTCATAAAGATCTTACCGTTAATCAATACTTGAGTGAACACGGTTCGTCGTCATTCTCTCGAGTGCTAATTTATGACAAAGACGCTGACGATATCATAGGCTTTGTACATAAAAACGATATTATGTTGGCATATCATCGGTTAGGCACAGATTACAAAATTAGTAAGTTAGTTAAACCTATCTATACGGTACCGAGCACCCAAAATGTATCGTCGCTATTACAAACATTGCTCACCCAACGTACCCACATTTGCTTAGTGATTGACGAATACGGTGATGTGCAAGGAATTGTAACGCTCGAGGATATGATAGAAGCGTTAATGGGCTTAGAAATTGTGGATGAGCGAGATCAATCAACCAATATGCGCGCCGTAGCAAAGCAGCGTTGGCACCAGCGTTTAGCTGATAGTGAGCATATCGTCAGCGCCGACGATAATGAATCTCGTTAGCTGTTTTTTGTTTTAGCAGCTGTTTTTATCCAGTGTTGTGCCCACGAGATAAATTCAGTTTTTGCCTTTGGGCAACTAAATAAAAAGCCCTGTATAGCTAAATTTGTTTGATAATGCTTGAGGTAAGCCAGCTCTTCGGGGCGTTCAACCCCTTCGGCCACTAATTCAAGCTGCTCTTGGGTTGTCATATTAATTAGTGAACTGACTACCACTTGAGAAAACTTATCGGTTTCTATGTGGCTAATAAAAGAGCGATCTATTTTTACTTCTGTAAATGGCAGCCGTTTCAGTTGGTTAATATTAGTAAAACCAGTGCCAAAGTCATCGAGTGAAATACCAAAGCCGAATATTCTTAATCTATTTAAGGTTTCGAGTTGAGTGTAGCTTGAAAGGGCATGCTGCTCGGTTATTTCAAGCACCACATCACTGGGTAAAACATCATGTTTTTGTAGAAGCTGTAATAACTTATTGGGGCGGTTTAAATCATCTAACTGACACGGCGATAAGTTAAATGACAATTTCAAATTTGTACCCAGCTGCTCTTTTAGTTGCTTGATGTCCCCACAGGCTTTTTCAAATAGCGTAAACGTAATGTCATTGATTAAATCGCATTGCTCAGCCAGGCTGATAAAGCGGCTTGGTAAAATAACGCGTTCGTTTTTATTTGAAACAATGCGAGCCAATACTTCAACACTTTGTATTTGGTTATTGTTTATATTTATTTTAGGTTGGTAATACGGTGTTATTTCATTATTTTTTAATGCGTTAATCAGCTTAGCTTTAGTAATTGGGCGCTCTTTTACAAGCGTATGGCTGTTTAACTGCGCTATTTTGGCAAGTAATGTATTTACCTGATTTAATTGCACAGGCTTGGTAAGGTTACCAACTAAATGCACATTGTGCTGCTTGGCTAGGTCAGCGGCTAGGCTGATTATTTTCGGGTCCATTTCAGAAATAATAACAACTGCACCGCAATAGCCTATTTCACCTAAGTAACGGAACAGCTCCATGCCATCCATTTCTGGCATATTAAGATCGGTAAATATGGCATCAAAATAGTTTATATCAGCTTTTACTTTTTCAAGTGCTGTAACTGCGCTTAAGCAAGTGGTGACTTCTGGCATTTCGAGCTCATTAAAAATCGCTTTCATAACAATTAAAATGGCTTTTGAGTCATCAACAACGAGTATGTTTGGCAATTGAGTTCGCATTGGTGTCCTTGGTAGTTGTAGCTTACTTCCTGTAATACTAAAAAGAGTCGCTTGAATAGTTTTTGTCAGTATTTCAGGCATTTTTACCTTAAATTATCGCTAATAAAATGATGCTAGCTCACTCGTATTTTTTTGGTGGAAAGGTATACTAGCGCCATAATTTATAATGGGTATAACAATGATAAAAGTCGATCTTTCTCTGGCAGAGCAACCGTTTACGCTGATGATAGCCGATCAGCAAGTTGTAAAAATATTTCATGATCAGCAAGCGATAGCATTTGAAAACCCACGTGAAAATTATGTCGAGTTTATGCTTGATGAGCAGTTAATTGGTATTGATAGCAGCGAAGTAAGCCAGCAAAGCTTAGCGTTGTATGTAAATAATCAGTTTGCAACTCAGTTAGCTTTACCTGCAGCAGCACAAGGCGAACCTAAAAAAGGGTTTTTAGGGCTCGCGGCGCTTGGCTTTAAATTATTTAAAAGCGCTAAGGTTGTTAAGGTGGCGCTTGCCAGTGCATCGGTAGCGGGTTATGCATGGCTGTTTACCATTGAGTTTGCGTTAATGCTGATTGCTTGCTTGGTGGTACACGAGTATGGCCATGTACGTGCAATGAAGTATTTTGGCATTAAAACCAAAGGTATTTATTTAATTCCCTTTGTTGGTGGTCTTGCTGTGAGCGACGATAAAATAACTACGCGCTGGCAAGATGTGGTTATATCACTTATGGGGCCTGCCTTTGGCTTGTTTACCTCAGTGCTAGGTGTGGTGCTTTATTACGCTACAGAAATGGAAATATTTGCCGGTGTTGCAGTGCTTAGTGCACTGCTTAACTTATTTAACTTACTGCCTATTTTACCGCTAGATGGTGGGCATGTATTAAAGAGTATCAGCTTTTCTATGCGTTCGTGGATTGGCCTAAGTGTATGCTTGCTGGGTGTGTTTTTTGGTTTATGGCTTAGCTATACGTTTGGCTTGATGTTACTGGTGTTCTTTTTGTTTGTGGGCGCACTGGAAATTGTATTTGAATGGCGCGGTCGACATTACTCCCATTTAATACCACTAGATAAATACGGACAAGGTTTTTCAGCGGTTATGTATGCACTGGTGGTTGCTGGCCATGTAGCAGTGATGATGCACTTTGCCGACTCTGAAAACGCGATATTAAGCTTACCGATGAAGATTTTATCGAGCTAAGTAAGTGCGGGCTGTAATATGAGTTACAGCCCGATTATATTAGTAAAAGCTTAATACCAACGAAATAAACACCCCAGTAATAATCAGCTGTACCACGCAAAAGCCCATAATGTCTTTAGCTTTTAATCCTGCAATGGCTAATACCGGTAATGCCCAAAAGGGTTGAATTAAATTAGTCCACGCATCTCCCCACGCCACAGCCATAGCAACCCGCGCCATATCTGCACCAAGCTCTTGTGCTGCAGGTATAACAATAGGCGCTTGTACCGCCCATTGTCCGCCACCTGAGGGCACAAACATATTAACGAGTCCTGCACTTATAAAGCTGTAAAATGGCAAGCTATCGGCATCTGCAATGGCGATAAAACCTTTTGATATTTGTTGTGCTAACCCTGTATCGACCATCACCGCCATAATGCCAGCATAAAAAGGGAACTGAATTACAATTCCTGCGCCACTCGGAATCGCTTGTTGCAAGCTATTAAGTACATTATGGGGTGTTTGATGCAGAGTGATTGCCATAAACAAAAACAGGGCAATTACGCTATTGAGGTTTAAGCCGCCACCTGCGATAAAAAAGTAATAACCTAAGTAGGCAAGTCCGAGTAATCCAATGCCCATACCTAGCAGTTTGCTTTGCTCTAAATGCTGAGCAGGGCGTGTTATTGTTACTTTATCGGCTAAAGTGTTCTTAAGCAGTAATGGGTCAATATAAACACTGTCTTTTTCATTTGGTAGCATATAGCGGTTAACCAGCGGCATAATAATAAATAAGCCAATCAGAATCGCAATGTTAAAGCCTGCGAATAAGGTTTGCTGTGTGCCAATAATACCCATAGTCGCCTGTGAAAAATGCCCTTCGGTGGCAATGGTGAGTGGTACGGAGCCTGCTAATCCGCCGTGCCATACTACAAAGCCTGAATAGGCACTTGCCACTAACAGCCGATAATCCACTCGAGTCTGCTTAGCAATGGCTTTAGCAAATAAAGCCCCTATCACTAAGCCAAACCCCCAATTTAGCCAGCTTGCCAAAAGCGAAATAAATGTCACTAAAATAATGGCTTTTGGAGCTGTATTGGCAAGCGTTGCTAATTTTGTTAGTAACTTACTTATTAACGAGGTACTGGCAAGCATGTAGCCTGTTACTAGCACCAACAGCATTTGCATGGCAAAGCTCAGTAAGTTCCAAAACCCGCTACCCCATGATGTTATTACCTCAAGTGTGGTTGCAGGGGTCGCTAAATTCGCAATGCTCAAGGTAATAATAGTGAGCATAATGACAAATATAAATGGGTCGGGTAAGTAGCGCTCGACGAGCTTAGTAAACGGGCTGGCAACTTTATTAAGCATAATTAATAACGAGTTAGTGAAAACTTATTTGTTAATTAATCATGAAATCTTAGGATTAGCAAACACCGCTTTGAATAAACGCTAAGTAAAGCAGACTTTTTAAAGGTTGTTGATGAGGGAATATCGCTAGCAAATACTTACCTTGGTCGGTATTTGCTAGTTATGCTCAATTAAGAATCACCAAGCACTTGCTTTAAGCGATTTTGTACTTCTTGAACGAGTAAGTCGGGCTGAAATTTTGATAAAAATGCATTACAGCCTACTTTTTCCACCATGGCTTGGTTAAAGCTACCACTCAGGGACGTGTTAAGCACCACATGTAAGTTTTTTAAGCGGTTGTCGTTACGTATTTCATAGGTTAAGCGATAGCCATCCATCGAAGGCATTTCGGCATCAGTAATTACCATAAGTAATTCTTTTTCAACATCGCGGCCTTCATCGGCCCAGCCTTTGAGCATTTGTAGGGCTTCTAGGCCATTACTGGCAGGAATTATTTCGATACCAAGCTGCGATAATGTATCGCTAACTTGCTTGCGGGCTGTTGGCGAATCATCAGCGTGTAGTATTTTTCGCCCAGAGAATTCATTGACTATGGTTTGATCCAACACCCCTTCAGAAATATTAACCTCGTACTCAACTATTTCGGCCAGTACTTTTTCAACATCAATAATTTCTACTAAGTGCTCTATACCGTCACGCTGTACTTTAGTTAGTGCCGTAATGTAATGATTTTTACCCACAGAGCTGGGTGGCGGCATAATGTCAGACCAGGTCATGTTCATGATTTGATCAACCTTGCCAATTAAAAAACCTTGAGTGGTACGGTTATATTCAGTTATGACCAGGTTACAATCTTCACCATATTCTTTTTTAGCCATAGAAATGGCTTGGCGAAGGTCAATCACTGGGATAGATTCACCGCGTATATTGGCTACACCGGTTACCTTAGGGTGAGAGTGCGGTATTTTGCTTAAACGGGGAAGCTTTACCACTTCTTTTATTTTAAATACATTGAGTGCAAATAAATGGCGGCTATGCAAATAAAAAAGTAGCAACTCTAAGCGATTTTCGCCTACAAGCTGAGTACGCTGATCAACTGACGCTAAAACACCTGACATAATAGATCCATTCTTTCCTCATAACTTTATAACTATAGTTTACTCTTATTTTTCTTCATAACGAACCTTGAATATTTCGATTACAGTAAAACATTGCTTAGGTGTTATCATTTACAGTATCGTGTTACTAAATGATTTAAATAATCAATCGATTAACAAAAAATTATGCATCATATTTTAAAACGTATTGTTGTGCTGTTGCGCAGCCATATTGATCAGGTTAGTTGGCAGTCTGTTGTAATAGCAACGTCTTTACATATGCTGCTTACTTGGTGCTTATTATTTATGGCAAATGAGCAGGCACTGCTTTCACCGAGTACTTTTTTTTACTACTACACGGTAACCACTTCAACGGTAGGGTATGGGGATTTAAGTCCATCAACTGACTTAGGTCGATGGATTGTCGCATTAATACAAATACCTTTTGGTTTGGCTTTATTTGGTGTCTTGTTGGGTAAAACAGGACAAACAGTAACTTACTTAATTAGGCGCGCTATGACTGGTGATAAAAACTTTGCTCACAGTAGCAATCATATTATTATTTTTGGTTGGCATAATGCTCGTACCAAAAAAATGATCGACTACATTTTGGCTGATACTAAGCGGACAGATCGCCGTATTTTATTAGCGGTTACTGAACAAATAGAGCATCCGTTTTTAAGTAATGAGAATGTTGATTTTGCTCGCCTAACCAGTTTCACCGATTTGGATGAATTAGAACGCGTTGCCATTCGCCACGCCGATAAAGTGATTATTGATGGCCAAGATGACGACCAAACATTTACCACCGCACTGCGTATTAGCCGTTTAGTCAAAGAAGATTGTCACATAAGTGCACACTTTTTTGATGAAACGAAAGTGGAAATGTTATTAGAGCATTGCCACAACGTAGAGTGTAGCAGTACTAAGTCAGCAGAGATTTTGGTGCGCTCAATGCAAGATCCAGGCTCAAGTCGAGTTCAAGAAGAGTTGTTATCTACTTTGCATGGTGATACGCAATTTAGCCTACAAATACCTAGTAATGTAAAAACCATGGAATTTGGTAAATTATTTCATCATTTTAAGTACGATCATGATGCAATATTGTTAGGTGTAGCTCATAATTTAAGTGCAAAAAATATGGATTTAAATCCACCTTTAGATTATGCAGTAAACGCCGGAGATATTTTGCATTATATCGCGCAAGAGCGAGTATTGAGTAATGAAGTTGACTGGCCTAGCTTGGAAAAATAATGACTGAAATTGCTTTTTTAATTATTGTTTTATGTGCTTACATTTTCCCTATTATGATAATTCTTAACAGTAAGCGTAGCCAAGGCCATGAAAAAAATGGCTGGCTAGTAGGCGCTATCTTCTTTTCGTGGATAGCGCTGATTCTTTACTTTTCGATTGTGCCCAAGCAAGGGCACGCCAAGAAAAAGTAAAGAATGAGTACCTTTTTACTTATTCTAATTGTCTCAGTTTATGCTCAACCAGCGGGTCGTCTGGCGCTAGCTGTTGAGCCACTTCTAATAGTTTAATGGCATCATTTGGATTTTCATCTTGATGCTTAATGGCTACGTCTATTAAAGGTTGAATATCAATTTTTTCTTGGTGCTCTTGCACGTGCGCTGCTTTTTCGTCGATTAAAATAGTGTGAGCGGTACTTAATAACGCTTGACGATGCGGCGAATTAGCATTGGCTTTATTAAGTTTTTTATAATAATCCTCTTTTAAACGCAGTGTTTTTGTTTGTAACCTAAATTGTGCAATGTCGATTTGTTGATTAGCAATAAAATCAACAGCCACTTGTTTATAAAACCCAAACTTATTTAAATAGGTGGTATGGGTGCCGTGCCCCATCCCAAACACGCGTAAGTGAGTGAGCTGTTTATAGCGTTTAGCATGTTGGCGGTCAATGCGGTTGGTTGGGTCGTAAATAATGTAGCCCTTGGCATCCCCTAAATCTAAATCATGGTAGTCACCTTGCCAGTCATATTGCTGGGCAATGTCGGTACTTGAGCGGTCATCCCAAGGGGCGATAAGTTTGTTTTTAGTGCTAACAGGATGGAAAAGCAGCACTTTGTCGAGTTTGAGTAATTTAGCAAATGCACCCACAGCAAAGCCGCCACGACTAAGTCCATAACCTAACTTAGTTTTAAAAGGAGAGAGTAGGGTTGATAGTTGCTCAATAAAAAAGATTAAATTGCGGTTACGAAACCAATTACTTTTACCCAAATGCTGAAACGCAATAATATTAACGTTTTGCTTTTGTGCTAAATGATAGCCCCAAGGTGCAAAGTCTTCGTTCAAATCACGCTCTTGTACATCAGTACCGGCAGGTGAAAAAGTAAAAAGCAGGGGTTTGTTGAGATCAACAAAGTGATATTTTACATACACATCACCGAGTAAATCCCCACTAGAGGTAGGTAGTTTTGCTTGCTTCTCATTATCGCTGAGAGTTAACCATTCATCTAACCAGTATAGTAATTTCATTTTTCCTCCAGTGCGCACAAGCTGCAGATCATAGCAAATCTGAGGGCATAAGAGAAATTGAGCCAAGCTATGCTGCGCTGGTGGAGTGCCTTTTTAATGGTAAAATGTATGTTACCTTTGCGACTACTAAGCCATGTTCAAAATTTCATTCCAGTCATTTTCGGTCACTGGCATGACCGATAAACGCCCCCCTTTTTTAAGAGCAATGTCTGTCACTGACTCATTTGCCTTAATTGCTTGCAAGCTCACTATGCTACTGAGATGAGAATGGTAGGTTACTTCCACCACAAACCAACGGGGGGTCTCAACGGTTGCTTTGGCATCATAATAATCGCTACTTAAATCAAACTGAGTCGGATCAGGGTAAGCGGCTTTAGTGACAATTCCTATTCCCGCAACACCAACCTGTTTACAGCTAGAATGATAAATCATCACCAAATCGCCCTTTTGTACATCATCACGAATAAAGTTACGCGCTTGGTAGTTTCGCACGCCTTCCCATAACGTGGTTTGTTCAGGGGCTTGTTTTAAGTCATCAATTGAAAAGGCGTCGGGTTCGGTTTTAAATAGCCAAAAAGCCATATTAGTTTTCCTCACTCAGTGTGTTGGTATTTTTCCAGTATTGTATAGTATCATTTAGAAATTAGGGGATTGAGGAAGAAATAATGAGCCAAGTATTAGATGATTTATTGTCGTTGTTATCACTTGAAGAAATTGAACAAGGTTTATACCGCGGACAAAGCCAAGACTTAGGTTTTAGAGCGGTGTTTGGCGGTCAAGTTATGGGGCAAGCGCTTTCAGCAGCCAAAGAAACACTGCCAGCGGGGCGAATTGTTCACTCATTACATTCTTACTTTTTACGCCCTGGCGACGCTGCAAAACCGATTGTGTACGATGTAGAAGCTATACGTGATGGTAAAAGTTTTAGCACTCGACGTGTCAGTGCGATTCAGTACGGTAAACCAATTTTTTACATGACGGCGTCGTTTCAAGGTGAAGAGCAAGGGTTATCGCATCAAGCGACCATGCCAGATGTTCCAGCTCCTGAAGAGTTACGTTCTTCATTAGAGTTTTATCAAGAAAATGCACAGCATATTCCAGAAGCTATCCGTAATAAATTTATTCGTGAAATGCCGATTGAAATGCGCCCAGTGAATTTTCATAACCCCTTTAAACCAGAAGCCATTGAACCAGTAAAACATATTTGGTTTAAAGCCAATGGCGATATGCCTGACGATCAACGTATTCATAACTATTTATTAGCGTATGCGTCCGACTTTGAATTTTTACCAACCGCATTACAACCACATGGTGTGTCGTTTATGCAGCCGAATATGCAAGTGGCGACGATTGACCATGCTATGTGGTTTCATCGTCCGTTTAGAATGGATGATTGGATTTTATATACTATTGATAGCCCAAGCGCGAGCTCAGGAAGAGGGCTGGTACGTGGGCAGTTTTTTGACCGCCAAGGAAACTTGGTAGCCTCTACTATTCAAGAAGGGGTAATGCGCCAGCGCTAATCCTAATACCCACTATATTGAATACCTTCAATATAGTGGGTATGGTTTTATTTTACTTGCATTGAGCGTGCACAATATCTGTTATTGACTGCCAAATACGTGCCGGTAATAGCGTTTGTAGTTGCTTGTAAGTCTCGCACAACGCTGGGCTGCCTTGTAAGCCACTGTCTGATTCACTAATCAGTTTTTGTTCGCGTAGGTTTGAAATAAAGCTACTGAGTACCTTTTTATCAAAAAACTCTGGCGTTTTAATGCCATGTAACGTACCCAAGCGCTGCGCCAGCACATAGCTTTCACGTTCAAGCTCTGCTTTTTCAATCCCTTGGCTGGTTTGAATAAAGCCAATCACAATCGCATAACGTTGCAAAGTAAAGCTCAATGCACGACCGAGCATTTCGAGTTTGGCAAAGCTATCGTTATTTTGAGTCACTTTAATGTTATCACCATCAAGCGCAATTAAGCCTTGATCACTAAAGTTAGTTAAAATACGAGTAACGTAGCTCTCATCTAACTCTTGCAAGTACCACTCTTTAGCAAACAATGGATAAAAAGATTTCACCAGCTGATGGCACTGAGTTACGGTGCTTTGATGTTGCTTAAATAAATGCAGCGCCACTAAACTAGGCACCGCAAAAATATGCAAAATGTTATTACGGTAATAGTTGAATAAGGTTTTTTCTTTATCGCTTATCGCAATTATTTCGCCAAACTCATCACTGATCACGTCAAACTTGTTAAGTTTTAAGGCATGTTCAAGTAGCTGCTCTGGTGTTTCATCTGGTGCGGTTATTTTACTGCTATAGCTTGCTTCACGTTGCAATCGTAAGTAAAACTCAAGCTGAGCTAACAGCTTTGGCTTACTCAATGCCTGCTTATCGTTTACCAGCAGTATCATCGCCAGTAGGTTAACAGAGTTAAGTGCGGCGGCATTGTTAATTTTAACCATAACCTGATCAGCAAGGTTAGCCACCTGCGGCCCTAACCATTGTGGTTTTTGCACATCGGTTGCATGAATTGATTCACGCCAGTCAGGCTGGTTATCATTTAAATACTGATTGATAGAAATAGGGTCGCCAAAGTTTAAATAACCACGACCATAGTTTTTTAAATTTTTAATTGCTTTAAAAATACCTAATATCGACTCGCCTTTTTTATCGTTCCCAGCCAGCTCTTTTAAATAGGTATTGATTTCCATGACGTGCTCGTAACCAATATATACCGGCACAATAGATATTGGTCTGTCTATACCGCGCAACATGGCTTGCATTGTCATTGCGAGCATGCCGGTTTTAGGGGGTAGTAAACGTCCCGTTCTGCTGCGCCCACCCTCGGTATAAAACTTTACCGAGTAACCTTTGATAAATAACTGGCTTAAGTATTCTTTAAATACTGCTGAGTAAAGCTTGTTACCAGCAAACGAGCGGCGAATAAAAAACGCGCCACTGCGGCGGAATATGCCACCGGCTGGGAAAAAGTTTAAGTTAATACCCGCTGCAATATGCGGTGGAACAAGCCCTTGATGGTAAATAGAGTAGGTCAGTAGCAAGTAATCCATATGACTACGATGACACGGCATGTAGATTATTTCATGGCCTTTGTTGGTTAGGTCATGGATTTGCTCGGTGTACTTTATATCAATCCCATTATACAGCTTGTTCCAAAGCCAGGTTAATATGCGATCGGCAACGCGAATGGTGGCATCGCTGTAATTAGCAGCAATTTCATCAAGAAGCTTTAATGCGTTTTGTCGCGCTTGGGCTTGGTTAATATTTTTTTCAGACGCTTCAGTTTGAATCGCTTTTTTTATCGTTGGGGATGCCAGTAGTGAGCTAAATAATTGATCTCGAGATGGGATTTTAGGCCCTGTGGCAGCCAGCTTCTGGCGCTTAAAGTGTACTCTAGCTACGCGAAGTAGTTTATGCGGAAGCTCATTTACATCGGCTTTTTCGTTCACCAATAGTGATAAATCGAGTGGTTGGCTAAAACGAATAAAGTTGTCTCTCCCTGAAAAAAGTACAACAAATATTTTTCTAAACCAGCTGGGCGTAAGTGAGTGCGAAAGTAAAGTACTCAGTCCTGGCTTTTCTTTACCCGGCGCTCTGCCCCATAAAATAGTCACAGGCACAACCTGCACATTTTTTTGGCCACTATATAATAAATGTTCAATGATTTGCTTACCCTGATCTAATGCGTTGGTAGGCTTTTCTTTATTACCAAATAACGGTGGTGGGTTTTTAATGCCAATAAAACGATCTAACGCTTGGTCACCTAACACTTGCTGCTCGGTAGGGTCGGGCAAACCATTTCGTTTACATACGCGTGCGAGTGCCGCTAAATCAAAGCGTGAATTTAAACGCACTATATAAAAGGTCGGGTTTTTAGGGTTTAACTCAAATTGCTCTAACGGCTTCTCCGGCAGTACTTTGCTTTTAACAAACAAGCGGCTAATACCACCAGAGATAAGATTTAAACCATAATTTAAAATACGCATTGACTCACCATAAGAGAGTAGTTACCCAAATCAATATGGGTATATAACAGCAAAATTAGCGCATAGGATAACATATTATCTAAAAAATCCTCTGCAGATTAATCGACAAGCTATGACATTATAGTGACATCATCACTTCCATTACGTTCACTATTGATAAACTTGACTGTTATTTAAACGACAATTACAAGGCAATTATGTCTAAATAGTTGTTGCATTTATCACCAGCATCATTATAATACGCAGGCTTTCAAAATTCCCTCGGGAACAAGAAAGAATAAATTAAGCTTGGATTTCAAGCTAATAAACAGGAGTTCCGATTTGGAACTCAACGTAGATATAATCTAACAACCGGCATCTTAATTATTAAGATTGTTTCGGTCGTTTTTTTATGCTCTTTAAATGCTCTTTATATTGAGGTTTAAGAATGTCAAATCAACGCATTCGTATTCGCCTAAAAGCTTTTGACCACCGTTTGATTGACCAATCAACGGCGGAAATCGTGGAAACTGCGAAACGCACTGGCGCACAAGTACGTGGTCCAATTCCACTACCTACACGCTTTGAACGTTTTACTGTACTTACATCACCGCACGTTAATAAAGACGCGCGTGATCAGTACGAGATCCGCACCCATAAACGTCTGATCGACATCGTAGAACCAACTGACAAGACTGTAGACGCACTTATGCGTTTAGACCTTGCTGCTGGTGTTGATGTTCAAATCAGCCTGGGTTAATCGGAAGATTAGAGAGGTTTTAGGAAAATGGCATTAGGTCTAGTCGGTCGTAAAGTGGGTATGACACGTATCTTCACTGAAGATGGTGTATCTATCCCTGTGACAGTTATTGAAGCGACTCCTAACCGCATTGCTCAGATCAAATCTGACGCAACAGACGGTTATAACGCGCTTCAAGTAACCGCAGGCACTAAAAAAGCAAGCCGTGTAAACAAAGCAACAGCGGGTCACTTCGCTAAAGCTGGTGTTGAAGCGGGTCGCGGTCTGTGGGAATTCCGCCTAAATGGTGGTGAAGGCGATTTTGAAGTAGGCGCAGAGCTTACGGTTGAATTATTCAACGAAATCAACAAAGTTGACGTAACCGGTACTTCTAAAGGTAAAGGTTTCCAAGGTGGTGTTAAGCGCTGGAATTTCAGCATGCAAGACGCTACACATGGTAACTCTCTATCTCACCGTGCTCCTGGTTCAATCGGTCAAAACCAATCACCTGGTAAGGTGTTTAAAGGTAAGAAAATGGCCGGTCAAATGGGTAATGAGCAAGTAACAACTCAGAACCTTGAACTAGTTCGCGTTGACGCTGAGCGTAACCTGCTTTTAGTTAAAGGTGCAGTACCTGGCGCTATCGGCGGTGACGTTATCGTTAAACCAGCTGTTAAAGCATAAGTCCTGGAGATTTAGTGATGGAATTAGCAATTAAAGACGCTTCTGGCGCTCTTGAAGTTTCTGAAGCTACTTTTGGACGTGAGTTTAACGAAGCATTAGTACACCAAGTAGTTGTTGCATACGCAGCAGGTGCTCGTCAAGGTACTCGTGCTCAGAAGACACGTTCTGAAGTAAGCGGTGGTGGTAAAAAACCATGGGCTCAAAAAGGTACTGGCCGTGCACGTGCTGGTACAATCCGTAGTCCAATTTGGCGTTCAGGTGGCGTTAGCTTCGCAGCTAAACCACAAGACCACAGCCAAAAAGTAAACCGTAAAATGTACCGCGGTGCGATCAAAAGCATCTTATCTGAATTAGTTCGTCAAGAGCGTTTAATCGTTGTTGAAAGTTTTGGTCTTGAAGCACCAAAAACTAAAGAACTAGTTGCTAAGCTTAAAGAACTTGAGCTTAAAGATGTTCTTATCGTGACTGAAGAAGTAGATGAAAATCTTTTCTTATCGGCACGTAACCTGTACAAGGTTGACACACGTGATGTAGCTGGTATCGATCCTGTAAGCTTAATTGCTTTCGATAAGGTACTAATTACAGCTGCTGCTGTTAAGCAACTTGAGGAGGCGCTAGCATGATCCGTGAAGAACGTCTTTTAAAAGTGATCCTTGCTCCACATATCTCTGAAAAAAGCACAATTGCTGCTGAAGAAAACAACACAATTGTTTTCAAAGTAGTAAACGATGCAACTAAAGCTGAAATTAAAGCGGCAGTTGAGAAGCTTTTTGAAGTAGAAGTAACTGGTGTTCGCACACTTAACGTTAAGGGTAAAACAAAACGTACTGGCATGCGTTTCGGTCGTCGTAGCGACTGGAAGAAAGCTTACGTTACTCTTAAAGAAGGTAGCGAGCTGGACTTTGTCGGCGGCGCCGAGTAATAAGGGGAGTTAGAATTATGGCACTTCAAAAGTGTAAGCCAACTTCTGCGGGTCGTCGTCACCTAGTTAAAGTGGTTAACCCAGATTTACATAAGGGTAAACCTTACGCACCACTATTAGAGAAAAACTCTAAATCAGGTGGTCGTAATAACAATGGTCGTATTACGGTTCGTCATATCGGTGGTGGTCATAAGCAGCATTACCGTTTAATCGATTTTAAACGTACTAAAGATGGCATTCCAGCCACTGTTGAGCGTTTAGAATATGATCCAAATCGTAGCGCAAACATCGCTCTTGTATTATATGCAGACGGTGAGCGTCGTTACATTATCGCACCAAAAGGCTTAAAAGCTGGCGATGCAATCCAGTCTGGTGTTGATGCACCAATCAAACCTGGTAATGCATTACCAATGCGTAATATGCCTGTAGGTTCGACTGTTCACAACGTAGAACTTAAACCAGGTAAAGGTGCTCAAATTGCACGTTCTGCTGGTGCATACGTTCAAATCCTTGCACGTGATGGTCAATATGTAACATTACGTCTTCGTTCAGGCGAAGTTCGTAAAGTTGAATCTGATTGTCGTGCGACACTAGGTGAAGTAGGCAATGCTGAGCATATGCTTCGTTCACTTGGTAAAGCAGGTGCAAATCGCTGGCGTGGTATTCGTCCGACAGTTCGTGGTGTTGCCATGAACCCGGTTGATCACCCACACGGTGGTGGTGAAGGTCGTACATCTGGTGGTCGTCATCCTGTATCTCCATGGGGTAAGCCGACTAAAGGTGCTAAGACGCGTAAGAACAAGCGTACGGATAAATTTATAGTACGTCGTCGTACTAAGTAATATTGAGGAATAGCCATGCCACGCTCTCTCAAGAAGGGTCCTTTTATAGACCTACACTTGCTGAAGAAGGTAGAGAAAGCTTTGGAAAGCGGTGAAAAGAAGCCAATTAAAACTTGGAGCCGTCGTTCAATGATCATACCTAACATGATCGGATTGACCATTGCTGTCCATAATGGTCGCCAGCATGTACCAGTTTTCGTTTCTGACGAAATGATCGGTCACAAACTAGGTGAATTTGCACCAACTCGCACTTACCGTGGCCATGCTGCGGATAAGAAAGCGAAGAAACGTTAAGAGGGGAAGATAAATGCAAGCATTAGCTAAACATAAATTCGCCTCTGGTTCGGCGCAAAAAGCACGTCTAGTTGCAGATCAGATCCGCGGGTTACCTGTCGATCGCGCACTAGAAATCCTGGCGTACAGCCCGAAAAAAGCGGCTGTATTAGTTAAGAAAGTACTTGAGTCTGCTATTGCTAACGCAGAGCATAACGAAGGTGCTGACATTGATGAGCTACGTGTAACAACGATTTTTGTGGACGATGGTCCAACAATGAAACGTATTATGCCACGTGCTAAAGGACGCGCAGACCGCATCCTTAAGCGTACAAGCCACATCACTGTTGTGGTTTCAGATAGCTAGGAGATATAAGTAATGGGACAAAAAGTTCATCCTACTGGTATTCGCCTAGGTATATCTAAACCTTGGGTTTCTACCTGGTACGCGAATTCAAAAGATTTCTCTGCACAGCTTTTTGGCGATCACAAAGTACGTACATTCCTTACTAAGGAATTAAAAGCGGCTTCTGTGTCTAAAATCGTTATTGAGCGTCCAGCAAAATCTATCCGAGTAACTATTCACACGGCTCGTCCGGGTGTTGTTATCGGTAAAAAAGGCGAAGACGTAGAAAAATTACGTCAAGCGGTAACTAAAATCGCTGGTGTACCTGCTCAGATTAATATTTCTGAAGTACGTAAACCAGAACTAGATGCACAACTAGTAGCAGACGGCATTGCCTCTCAGCTAGAGCGTCGTGTTATGTTCCGCCGCGCTATGAAGCGTTCGGTACAAAATGCAATGCGCATCGGTTCTAAAGGGATTAAAGTTGAAGTTAGCGGTCGTCTTGGCGGCGCAGAAATCGCACGTTCAGAATGGTATCGTGAAGGTCGTGTACCTCTACATACTCTTCGTGCTGATATCGACTACGCAACTTCTGAAGCCTTAACCACTTACGGTATCATTGGTGTTAAAGTTTGGATCTTCAAAGGCGAAGTTATTGGTGGTTTACCACTAGTACAAGAGCAAGAGAAGCCAGCTAAACGCGCGCCAAAGAAAGCCAAAAAAAGTGCTAAGTAGAGGTAGCGAGTAATGTTACAGCCAAAACGTACAAAATTCCGTAAAATGCACAAAGGCCGCAACCGCGGTTTAGCGCAAAACGGTAACAAAGTAAGCTTCGGTACTTTCGGTTTGAAAGCTACTGGTCGTGGCCGCATGACTGCTCGTCAAATCGAAGCAGCTCGTCGTGCTATGACGCGTCACGTGAAACGTCAAGGTAAAATCTGGATCCGTGTCTTCCCTGACAAGCCGATCACAGAAAAACCTCTTGAAGTTCGTATGGGTAAAGGTAAAGGTTCTGTTGAATATTGGGTTGCTGAAATTCAGCCTGGTAAAGTACTTTACGAAATGGAAGGTGTTTCAGAAGAGCTTGCTCGTGAAGCGTTTAACCTTGCTGCTCGTAAACTGCCATTCAAAACAACTTTCGTAACTCGGACGGTAATGTGATGAAAGCAAGCGAACTAAAAGATAAAAGCGTAGAAGAGCTAAATGCTGAACTTCTAGGTCTTCTTCGTGAGCAGTTTAACCTGCGCATGCAAGCAAGCACTGGTCAGTTAGCTCAGACACACACGCTAAGAACAGTACGTCGCGATATCGCGCGTGTAAAAACAATTATTAACCAGAAGGCAGGTCAATAATGAGCGATAAAATTCGTACTCTTCAAGGCCGTGTAATCAGCGACAAGATGGAAAAATCTTTCACTGTTGCTATCGCACGTTACGTGAAGCACCCAATTTATGGGAAATTCATCAAACGTACGACTAAGTTACACGTACATGACGAAAATAACACTGCAAAAGCGGGTGACACTGTCACTATCCGTGAATGCGCTCCAATCTCTAAGAACAAATCTTGGACTTTGGTAGATGTTGTTGAACGTCCAAAACAAGCTTAATTTTTAATTAAGTCTGTTTTATGAAAAGCCCCGGCATTAGCTGGGGCTTTTTACGTTTAGAGCAGTTTTTAGCGGTAAACTTTCAGCCTTTAGCTGGCAGAAGTAAATTATAGCGCCGTAGTTTGGGCTGAGTGTTGCGAACCTAAGTGCAAAAATAATATTATAAAATGGGCGTAAGAAAAGCCTTTGCAAGTGCAAAGGCATATGCTTATCTGCGAAGCCAGAAGCCTTTTACCAAATCATCTCTACAAATTCAGGGTGATCGATATACGGGTTTCGGTTACCTTGAAACTCAAACGCTGCTTGATTGCGGTCTAATTCCATTTGGCTAACGGGGTCGTTGTTATGCCATTTTAACAACATAGCCACGACCCAATTTTCAAATACTTGGTTACTAGAGCCGTTAAGTACGGCATTACTAGCCGTAGTGTTATTTTGCCAAGAGCGATTACGTTTTGATAGCATGTAGCCAGTTAAGCCTTGAGTTGTAACATAGTAGCCGGTTGGCGTCGGTGTTGGCTGAGTAGCACCTAACGAGAATGCGGTAGACTCACTTGCTTGAAAGCTTGATCCACTGGCAAGCAAATTGGCTTCATTATTCAAGGCATAGCTGCCACTGCCATATGAACAGCAAATACCATCGCCATAGCTGTCATTAATAGTAAATGTATAGTCGCCATTGGTTAAACATAATTGTTCGGTATATTGGGTGTTGGCAGCATATCCACTGCCGCTTGCAACCATACCAGCTTGGTTGTGTGTTATTTGCCAACTGGTTTCTTCGCCATAGTTATCTGTGGTTAGGTTAAAAGTAAGGCTGTTATCTGCGCAGCTTGGAGAACCGCCGCCGCTGTCATTATTAGGTAGAAGTTATCAACATAAACTAACTCACTACCATCAAAGCCGCTTGTATCGTAAAAGCGTAAACCGACATCAATCGTTTTACTACTATCAGCGGTATAGCTATAAGTTATGGTTTGCCACTGGTTTGTTAAAGCAGGGTTTGAGTAGCCTTGATAACCATCTATAAATAAACGCGCCTTAAGATGACCTTCGGTATGATACACATCCACCGAGAACTCATAAGTTTTGCCCATTTCAACTGCGACTTGCTGTAAAAAGTCAGTGTTACTTTGTGTGCCAGTATTAACGCTAATCGCTGCTGCTTGTAGGCCTGTACTCACGACTGCGCTGTTGGCAGATACGTTAATACCACTATCAATGACTGTCCACGCTTGTGGAGTGTTGCCTGTCCATTGTTCAAAGTTACCATTAACCACATTAGCCATCGTAGGCAAAGAGCTCAATAACAACGCGCTCAAAAGTAATTTGTTTTTATATATACCGTGTAACATAGGTGTTTCTATTTTATAGTTTGCGTAATATACCTTAGATTACAAAGGTTACAAAACTGTTAAATTAGAATTTCATAAAAGGCAATAAAAACCCTTTAGGTTAATTTCACTGGTTTTTTAACTAGGTTAATAACTAAATGGAATATCAAATCAGATTCTATTCTTTTTTTATCTATGCTTAGACGGCTATCCTGCATACTCAATTAACCTCAACAGAACCTTCTGAATGAGGTGGCACTCATTTTAAACAATGTGAACAAGCATTGTGTTTAACGTTCAGGGTTATGAGGAAAAATTCATGTTGTTAGGTCAACTAAATGCGCTAGCAAGTCCGCTTTCGCAAGAGCAAGTTCAAAAGCTACAAGGTTTAGTGGCTGAGCTTAATCCAATTCAGCAAGCGTGGGTTAGCGGCTATTTGGCTGCTAATGCTAATTCAGCAGCGCTAGGTGCGCCAATTGCAGGTACACCGGCAAGCTCTGAGGCAGCCGTACTTACTATTTTGTATGGTTCACAAACAGGTAACGCTAAAGCGGTGGCGACTAAGCTTAAAGAGCAAGCTGAATCTCGTGGGCTAGCTGCAAAGCTGGTTAGCATGTCAGATTACAAACCGACTGCATTGAAAAAAGAAAAGTTTTTAACCGTTGTTGTATCAACTTATGGTGAAGGTGAGCCACCAGAAGACGCCGAAACACTGTATGAATTTTTAATTACCAAAAAAGCGCCAAAGCTTGATGGTGTTAAAGTCGCGGTATTAGGTTTAGGTGATTCTAGCTATGAATTTTTCTGTCAAACCGCTAAAGACTTTGAAGAGCGTTTAACTAATCTCGGTGCAGACGTTATTTATCAACGTGCCGACCTAGACGTTGATTACGATGACGAAGCCGCCACTTGGATTGAGGGCGCATTAAATGCGTTTGAGCCAGATTTAAAAGCTCAGCAAGATGCCACAGGCGGCCAAGTTGTATCAATGCCATTTGGCACGCCCACAACAGCGGCTAGCCAATACACTAAGCAAAACCCGTTTGCGGCAGAGCTAAGCTTAGTGCAAAAAATTACCGGTCGTGACTCAACCAAAGATGTACGCCATATTGAAATTTCACTTGAAGGGTCTGACATTACCTATACGCCGGGTGACTCGTTAGGCATTTACTTTTTAAATGATGAAGCCTGTGTAGATGAGCTACTAGCGCAAACGCAAATTAATCCAACTAGCCGCGTCAAACTTGGCGATGAAGAACTTAGCGTGCGTGATGCCTTAATTGAAAAACTAGAGCTGACACAATCGTACCCTGGTTTTGTAGAAAAATATGCCACGGCTACAGGCACGCCTGGACTTCTTAAGCTTGTGGAAGATAAAGCCGCAATGCGTGAATACATTGAGCCTCGCCAAATTTTTGATGTGGTTGCACAAAACCCAGCTAAATTAGAGGCGCAAACACTGGTTGATTGCCTACGTAAATTACAAGCGCGTTTATATTCAATTGCTTCTAGCCAAAGCGAGGTAGAGGACGAAGTACATTTAACTATTGCACTGGTTGAGTTTGAAGCGTTTGGCACAGAGCATTTAGGTGGCTGTTCAGGCTATTTAGCACGCCGAGCGCAAGAAGGCTGTAAAGTAAAAGTATTTAGTGAACATAATGACAACTTCCGCTTACCAGTAAATGATGACACACCGATCATCATGGTAGGGCCAGGTACAGGTATTGCACCGTTCCGTGCCTTTTTACAAGAGCGTGATGCGCGAGAGGCTACGGGTAAAAATTGGCTGTTTTTTGGTAACCCACACTTCACCCAAGACTTTTTATACCAAGTAGAAATTCAAGGTTACTTAAAATCAGGCTTGTTAAGTAAAGTCGATGTGGCGTTTAGCCGTGATCAAGCAGAAAAAGTTTACGTGCAAGATAAGTTACGTAAAAACTCAAAAGAAGTGTTTGACTGGTTAGAAGCGGGTGCTCATTTTTATGTGTGTGGCGATGCAAACCGCATGGCTAAAGATGTACACAATGCCTTAATTGATATCATTAGCGAAAATACCGGCAAAAGTAATGAAGAGGCCGACCAATATTTAAAAGATTTGCGTAGCGCAAATCGCTATCAGAAAGACGTGTACTAAGTACACGTTGTTTATTTTATTAAAAGCTAACAGCCGTCACTGTAACAAATTTAGGATTTAAAATGAGCGAACAAGATAAAACCGTAAAGCTTTCTGATAACGAACGTTTAAAAAGAGAAAGTAACTTTTTACGCGGCACTATAGCGCAAGATTTAAAAGATGAAATTACCGGTGGTTTTACTGCCGATAATTTCCAGTTAATTCGTTTTCATGGCATGTACCAGCAAGATGACCGCGATATTCGTCCCGAGCGTGCTAAACAAAAGCTAGAACCACTACATAATGTCATGCTGCGTGCGCGTATGCCTGGCGGCATTATTAAGCCCGAGCAATGGTTAGCAATTGATAAGTTTGCCGGGGAGAAAACCAGCTATGGCAGTATTCGTTTAACTACGCGCCAAACATTTCAGTTTCATGGTGTATTAAAACCTGAAATTAAAGGTATGCACCAATTACTTAATAGCGTGGGTATTGATTCTATTGCAACCGCCGGTGACGTGAACCGCAATGTACTTTGTACCACTAACCCTGTTGAGTCTGAGTTACACCAAGAGGCGTATGAGTGGGCGGCAAAGATTTCTGAGCACTTATTACCTAAAACCAAAGCGTATGCAGAGATTTGGCTCAATGGCGAAAAAAGTGAAACCACAGAAGAGCCAATTTTAGGCTCAACTTATTTACCGCGTAAGTTTAAAACCACAGTGACGATACCACCTAATAATGAGGTGGATGTTCATGCAAACGACTTAAACTTTGTGGCAATTGCTGATAACGGTAAATTAGTTGGTTTTAACGTGCTAGTAGGGGGGGGCCTTGCCATGACCCACGGTGATACTGCAACGTATCCACGTAAAGCCGATGATTTTGGTTTTATTGCCCTTGAAGATACCTTAAAAATTGCGGAGCACGTAGTGTCTGTGCAACGTGATTGGGGTAATCGTTCTAACCGTAAAAACGCAAAAACTAAATACACACTTGACCGTGTTGGGTCTGATGTATTTAAAGCAGAAGTTGAAAAACGTGCAGGCGTGAGTTTTGCACCAAGCCGCCCTTATGAGTTTACTCATCGAGGGGATCGCATTGGTTGGGTTGAAGGCATTGACGGTAAACATCACTTAACGCTCTTTATTCAAAGTGGTCGTATTTTAGATTACCCCAATAAGCCACTAAAAACAGGGTGTCGTAAGATTGCAGAAATTCATCAAGGTGATTTTCGCATGACCGCCAATCAAAACTTAATTATTGCCGGTGTGCCTGCGGATCAAAAAGCAATCATTGAAAAAATAGCGCGTGAACACGGTTTGATTGATGACAAAGACACTGAGCAACGTAAAAACTCAATGGCGTGTGTGTCACTGCCCACTTGCCCTTTAGCGATGGCTGAAGCCGAGCGTTACTTACCGAGTTTAATTGAAAAAATAGAAGGCTTATTGGCCAAGCATGGAGTACCAAATGACAGCATTATTATGCGTGTGGTTGGTTGCCCTAACGGCTGTGGTCGTGCCATGCTAGCTGAAGCTGGATTAGTAGGTAAAGGCCCAGGTAAGTACAACGTTTACCTTGGCGGGAATACGGAGGGTACGCGTATCCCTAAGCTTTATCTTGAAAATGTGGGCGAAGAAGTTTACCTAGAGGCATTTGATAAGCTTATTGGGCAATGGGTTAGTGAGCGCAATGAAGGCGAATGCTTTGGTGATTTTGTTATTCGCAAGGGTATTGTTGCAGAAGTAAAAGTATCTGTTACCGATTTTTACGCATAATTTAAAAGCAGCGCACCGCGCTGGTGAGGTTTAAAATTGACCATGAGTGAATTTAAAAACATATTACAGCTAGATAAGCAAAGCCAACAGGCTATGTTAGCTGATGCGAATGGTTTGCTGGCTAACATGAATGCTGAGCAGCGCGTTGCATGGGCGCTAGAGCACTTGCCTGACACCGCGTTTTTATCATCGAGTTTTGGTATTCAAGCAGCGGTAATGTTGCATTTAATGACATCACAGCGCCCCGATATACCTGTTGTACTAACAGACACGGGTTATCTATTTCCAGAGACCTATCAGTTTATCGATCAGATGAGCGAGCGTTTATCACTTAACTTAAAAGTGTATAAAGCGCAGTTGAGCCCTGCATGGCAAGAGGCTAAATTTGGAAAACTATGGGAGCTAGGTGAAGAAGGTATTAAGCAATACAACCAGCTCAATAAAGTTGAGCCAATGACGCGTGCTTTAAAAGAGCTTAACGCGAGCACCTGGTTTAGTGGCTTGCGTCGAGATCAATCGTCGAGCCGTGCTGAAAAGCAAGTTTTAGAAATCAGCCGAGGTACAGTAAAAGTGTACCCTATTATTGAGTGGAATAATCGTGATGTGTACCAATACCTTACTAAACATGATCTGCCATACCACCCATTATGGGAGCAAGGTTATGTGTCTATGGGTGATGTACACACTACGCGTAAATTAGAGCCAGGAATGAGCGAAGAAGAAACCCGCTTTTTTGGGCTGAGCCGTGAGTGTGGCTTGCATATCGATGGTGATGGAATTTAATTACCTTGTTATTCAAAGCTATAAATTTAAAAACGCAGCTAAAGCTGCGTTTTTATTTTATGGAAAATAATTGCCTGATTGCCGTTTTTTTATTATATTAATGATAATAAAGGATTAAATTTAAAGCAGGAACGCTATGAAATACTTTACCTACTTAGCAATATCAGTAATGGTCATTGCTCTTATCTCTTTGTTTTATCTTAAAAAGCCAAATGGGCAACCTTGGCTCACCAGCTCATTGATTAAAAATGAATCTTTTTCTATTAAAGATAAAGTGGTAGCGCTTTCATCTGATACATTCGAGCAGCTCACACTTGAGCTTAAAAAAGTAGGAGATAAAATCACATCGTCACCGTTAGCATCTGACTCTCAAAGTAAAATTTATAAGTGGCAAGATGAGCAAGGGCAGTGGCATTTCTCCGATGTGCCAAATAAAAATGGCAAGAGTATTGAAGTGCACCTTGACCCTGCAGATATTAATGTTGTGGTAGCCGAAGATACAGCTATATTAAGTGGCAGTGCTAAATCTGCGGCAAAACCTTTTCCTCAGCGAGCGCCTGAAATATACAACAGTGAGTCAATTAATAAGTTGTTTGAAGATGCTGAAAAAGCCAAAAAGAGAATTGAGCAACGCAGTAAAGAAGTTGAGAGTTTCAGCGGCTTTTAGCCCTAGGGGGTTACTGCGATTTCAAGTAGCGCTTTTCTGCTTCCATTAATAATATGGTTAAATAAATTTTAGTTGGCAGTGATAAAAACACACCAATTGCAATGCACGCTGCTGCAGTAATAATGCCTTTAATACCGTACTGGCTGGTAAAGTAGCTCGATACAATTAATACATGGCCCGTCACAATCAGGCATAATCCAAGCAAAATAGATGTTTTAAGTAGTCTTATCATTACTATTGAAGACATGGCGACCTCTGCGCAGCGTGTCTTCTTAGTGTATGGTATCTTGATAGAGCAACATTGATTTAGCGCAAGGGTGTATCAATATTTACTTCTATAGCGAATGTAAAAAAGCCCAGCTCATTGCTGAGCTAGGCTTTTAAGCTACCATTGTTTAATGGCTAGTTAGTCGAGCATATTGCGTAATACGTACTGCAAAATCCCGCCATGTTTGTAGTAATCCCACTCTTTAGGGGTATCAATACGCACATCGGCACTAAAACTAACTTGTTTACCTTCACTGTTAGTGGCAATGACACTGACTTCGTCGGTTTTGTCGTATAATCCTTGAATATCAAATTGTTCTTGCCCCGTTAAGCCCAATGACTCATGGCTTTCACCCTCTTTAAATTGTAAAGGTAATACGCCCATACCAATCAGGTTCGAGCGGTGAATACGCTCATAGCTTTGTGCTATCACAGCTTTAATACCGAGTAGTAATGAGCCTTTTGCAGCCCAATCTCGTGAGGAGCCGGTACCATATTCTTTACCAGCCAGAACTATGAGTGGCGTTTCACTTTCTTGATATGCCATTGCCGCATCATAAATACTTTCTAGTTTATCGTCGGGTTGAGTGCGGGTTACACCGCCCTCAGTACCGGGGGCGAGTAAGTTTTTAAGGCGCACATTAGCAAATGTACCGCGCATCATCACTTCGTGATTACCACGGCGAGAACCATAAGAATTAAACTGTGCTTTCTCTACCCCATTTTCTTGTAGATAAAGTCCTGCGGGTGCCTCCGCTTTAATCGCACCTGCTGGTGAAATATGATCGGTAGTCACTGAATCGCCTAGTTTAGCTAGACAGCGCGCACCTTCTATTTTTGGGATCCCCGGTGGTTCAACACTCATACCATCAAAGAATGGCGCTTTTTTGATATAAGTCGAGGCAGCATCCCAATCGTAAAGCTTACCATCAGGTATTTGAATTTTTTGCCAGCGACTGTCGCCATCGTAAACATTAGCGTAGCTTTTTTCGAACATTTCTTTAGTTACCGTATTTTTTACAAGCTCACTCACTTCTTTAACGCTTGGCCAAATATTTTTAAGGTATATATCGTTACCATTTTCGTCTTGCGCAAGTGGTTCGTTGTATACATCAATATCGGTTCTACCTGCTATAGCATAAGCTACTACAAGTGGGGGCGACGCGAGGAAGTTCATTTTAACGTCTTGGTGAATACGCCCTTCAAAGTTACGGTTACCCGACAAAATAGAGCTTACAATTAGTTTATGCTTTTGAATAGCTTCTGAAATTTCATCCGCTAATGGACCAGAGTTACCAATACAGGTGGTACAGCCATAACCAACTAAGTTAAAACCAAGCGCATCAAGATCATCCATTAACCCTGCTTTTTCAAGGTAATCGGTAACCACCTGCGAACCTGGTGCTAAAGACGTTTTAACCCAAGGTTTTACATTAATACCTAATTGACGTGCTTTTTGAGCCACTAATCCTGCCGCTAAAATTACGCTTGGATTAGAGGTATTAGTACAGCTTGTGATTGCAGCAATGACGCAGGCGCCATCGTTTAATTCAAACTCTTGGCCATTAAAGTTAACTTTTGCTGCGCCCATAAACTGCGCTTCATCAGTGGGTTCGTCAGGGTTGGTAGTAGGGCCTTCACTTTCAATACGCGCTTGCTCTTCATCGCTTTTATCTCGACGTGCCATACGTTCGTCTTGGAAGTCTTTTAAGTGTTGACCAATAACATCACCGGCTTTATCCAGTGTGATTTTGTCTTGTGGACGTTTCGGGCCAGCAAGACTTGGTACTACATCATCTAAAGTTAGTTCTAGCTTATCGGTATAATGTGCTTCATCGCCATCATTACGCCATAAACCTTGATGTTTTGCGTAATCTTCAATCAGTTTAAGCTGCTTTTCATCGCGATTAGTTAAGCGTAAGTAATTAATCGTTTCATCATCAATAGGGAAAATACCACAGGTTGCGCCATATTCCGGTGCCATGTTAGCAATAGTCGCTCTGTCGGCCAGTGGTAAGTCGGCAAGCCCGTCACCATAGAACTCAACAAACTTACCTACCACACCGTGGTTACGCAGCATTTCAGTTACAGTAAGTACTAAATCGGTTGCTGTAGTGCCCTCAGGTAAGCGGCCATTTAATTTAACGCCAACGACCTGAGGAATAAGTAGGCTAATAGGTTGGCCAAGCATGGCGGCTTCTGCTTCAATACCGCCTACACCCCAACCGAGTACGCCTAGGCCGTTGATCATGGTTGTGTGAGAATCAGTACCAACCAGTGTATCTGGATAGGCTAACGATTTACCGTTTTTTTTATCATTGAACACTACACGTGCTAAGTATTCTAAATTTACTTGATGGACAATACCTGTGGCTGGTGGCACTACTTTTAAATTATCAAATGCGGTTTGACCCCAACGTAAAAACTCGTAGCGCTCTTTATTACGTTCATACTCTAGTTTTGAATTTAAGTCGAATGAGCCATCTTTACCGTAACCATCCACTTGTACTGAGTGATCGATCACCAGTTCAGCCGGAGAAAGCGGGTTTATTTTTGCAGGATCGCCACCAAGTTTTTCCATCGCATCACGCATGGCGGCTAAGTCAACAATAGCAGGGACACCGGTAAAATCTTGCATTACTACGCGGGCAGGGGTAAAGGCTACTTCGGCCGAGGGCTTAGCCTTTGGATCCCAATCTAGTAGTGCCTGAATATCTTGCTCTTTAATATTCACACCATCTTCATTACGCAATAAATTTTCTAGTAATATTTTTAACGAAAAAGGCAGGCGTTTGGCTTTATCGCCAAGTCCCATGAGCGAGTTAATATGATATTGCTCGCCATTGATAGTAAGCTGTTGTTGGGTGTCGAAACTATTTTTCATTATTTGTCCCTTCAATAAATTAGATTGATATTCTTGAAAAAGTGACCTCTGTAGTAGTTTGCAAACTGTGTACCATGATAAAAATACCATGCAGTGTAATTTTCTTGACTGTTATATAAATAGAGATGAAGGCCAAAAGTTAAAATTCAAGGGATGCTCTGAGTAATAATTGGCCACAAAACTAAACTTAAAAAAGTGTTATTTAAAGTAGTCCTGTTGTTTTAAGTGGAAACTTAAATACACCAATGCAATCGCAATTAAGGTCACTGCAATAGGCATAAAAATAGCGCTAACGCCAAACAAGCTGATGCTATTAATAATCAAAAAATTATAATATTGCTGAGCTAAAACCGCTGCCAAAGAGATTATTAATGTTAATGTGGCCAGTGACTTTTTGAATAATAGAAGTACACACCCTAATGCGCCGCCAAATACTGCAATAGCAAACGCTAAAGTAGCCCATAGAGGTTGGCTGTTATATGCAAGTTGTTGTTCTTGTGGGAGTTTACTTACCATTTCGGGTGTTAATAATAGCTGCATGCTAAATGCAAAAACACCTAATATATTCCATAACAGGGCGGTGATGAGTACGGGTTTTATCCAGCGGTTTGCAGTGTTTTCTGACATGTAAACATCGATTTTTTATTATTGATATTCTATTAAAGAATAAAAAAGCCAGTGATGCAAACTGGCTTTTAATAACACATGTGACGTAAGCGAATGTTAGCCAAACGAAATAGGACGACGACCCGTTTTTTCATCCACTTTAGGTTTTTTAGTACGTTTGCGCTTATTTTTAGCCGGCTCTGTTGTTGCTACGGGCGCGGCTTTTTCTGCAACAATTGATTCATCAATAACAGGACGTTCTGCTGGAGTAGCATCTTCACTTAGCGTCAGTTGGAACAACTCGCCATCAAATGTAAGAACATCGCCACTGTATAATTTTTTCCGTTTAATTGTACAAATTTCATGGTTAACACCCACATAGCCACCGCTAATTAGATTTTTTGCTTGGCCGCCACCTTCAACTAGATCTAATACTTTTAATAATTTACAAAGCTCTATAGGCTCTTCTTCTAATTCAATTTCTATATACTCTTCGTTCATCATGTTTCTCTGTGGGGGGCATTAGCTGTAGTATAAATGCTAGCTGGTTATTTTGCACCAAAGTGCGTTTGTTAGATGCGATGATTGTGCATTTTTTATGAAACTTTTTACCTCTTTCATTTGTCTTTAAAAAAACTGAAGTAATTCAAGACTACACTTCGCGTGAAAAAATTACACATTGGCGCGCTTATTGCCAATATCTGTCGTAAAAAGAAATTGAATATAAACAGTGGAGTAAAACATGGGCATAAGATTAGCGATGAAAAAAGAGCTAATGGGCTTAGATAATTCAGATATGTTAACTGCTGATGATGTTAGAAAGCATTTGGCTCAGCAGGTACAAGAAGACACTAAACGTGGTTTTTCAGTTATCTCCAAGTTTAATGACACCCACAGTCAGTTAGTCAGCGGGCTTAAAACCAAACAAAGCGAGCTGGTATTTGAACGACATCGTTTATTTAATGAAGTACTTTATAATCGCCAGAGTGTTGATGCATGGTTAAATAACCAAATAAATTAAATTGCCATTTTAAGTCCTCCTTATAGACTACACTTGTAATCATTTGGGGTGATAATGAAAAATGGAATTTTAATATGTATGTTGGTGTTTTTATTAGCTGCGTGCCAGCGACCTACTGTTTATGTTTTTATTGAAAACTTGCAAAGTGAACAGCGCAACCAGCTAGATGCTGCACTAAATGCACAAACTCTTCCCTATGAATATGTAGAACTAGCAATCCCATCAGATTTTGGTGAGGCCACATTACTACTCTCAAGCGATAAAATTTACCCCAAAGAGACGGAGCAACTTGCAGCTATAATGCAAGAGCTAGGGTACGCGCCACAAGTTAATTATACAAGTCGTTCAAATCATTTTTATGGTAATGGCAATATAGGCTTTTATATAAAAAATGCTGATGCCAATAGAAATTTTGTTATGCCTAAACAGCTGAGAACAACTCATTGCAGCGAAGATAAATACAATGGTTTAGCAGTCAAATTTGCAAATGAAGCTGTTGAGTTTACATTACCAAGTGGCGCAATCGTGAGGCTAAGTTGGGAATATTTATATGGTTATGTTGTTGTTTATTATAAAGACTATTCGCAAACATACAGTCATTCGCAGCCGCTTGTAAATACCCCCTTTGGCGCCAAGCCGTCAGATACCTACACATTTATCGCAAGCGTTAACACCCCCGGTTGGCTTGATTGTTCACTACAAATTGTTTATATGGACTGATTTAACCGTGGGTTTCTATATGCTCGCTTAGTTTAGCTATGCGCAGGCTCATTCCTTCAATAATACGGTCTTTAATTTTTTCGCGTATAACATTAGGTAGGCGGGTAAGGGCATCGGCTGTAATAGCCAGTACGATAGCATTTTCTTTGGCGCGTGCATTAATGCTGCGCTCTCGGTTATTAATAAACGCGCCTTCACCTATAAATTCACCAGGTTCTATGGTGCCTAGCTCTAGAAGGTGATTATGCTTAAACACCATCAAGGAGCCACTGAGGACAATAAACAGTCGCTTGTCATTATCAAACTCTTTAAATAAAAACTGATTTTTACTTACTAAGTATAATAATCCAAACGACTCTAAAAGAATTTGACGTTCATTAAGCGTGAACTCTTTAAAGAATTCTAAGCGATTTATAATTTCCATTTGCTTAAACAAAGGGATGTTTTCAATTAACTTCATCAATAACCTAGGGCGCTAGCCTTATAAAATATCAGCTAATATTGCGCTCTTTTAATTTACGGGTCAACGTATTGCGACCCCAACCAATTTTTACCGCGGCTTCTTGCTTATGGCCTGAACAATTAGCGAGTGCTGTTTTTATTAAGCGGGTTTCTAGCTGGGCTTGAATATCCGGCCAAATATTTTCTTTACCTTGTTTAAACTCTTGATTAAGCCATTGCTGAAATGAATCTAGCCAATCGCCTTCTTGAGTTGCGGCGGCATTATCAATAATTTCAGGGGGTAAATCTTGCTCACCAATCAGCTCCCCAGGTGCCATTACGGTTAACCATCGACAGGTGTTTTCAAGCTGGCGAACATTTCCTGGCCAATTAAATAAACACAGTTGTTTAATCGCTTTAGGGCTAAGTACTTTACTATCTACTTGCAGGTCTTTTGCACTTTTATGTAAAAAGTGTAGCGCTAAGCGTTCTATGTCTTCGGGGCGCTCGCGAAGAGCTGGCAAGCGTAAACGAACCACGTTTAAACGATGAAATAAGTCATCTCTAAACTTACCTTGTTTTACCAACTCTTCTAAATTTTGGTGAGTGGCGGCAATAATGCGCACATCCACTTTTATACTTTGATGGCCGCCAACGCGGTAAAACTCGCCATCGGCTAATACGCGTAATAAGCGGGTTTGTACATCAAGCGGCATATCACCTATTTCATCCAAAAATAAAGTACCGCCATTGGCTTGTTCAAAGCGCCCTTTACGCACGCTATCGGCCCCCGTAAAAGCGCCTTTTTCATGGCCAAATAATTCAGACTCAACTAACTCTTTAGGAATAGCGGCCATATTAAGAGCAATAAATTGATTTTCTTTACGCGGGCTATGATTGTGCAAGGCGCTGGCAACCAACTCTTTACCGGTACCTGATTCACCATTGATGAGTACGCTCATACTCGATGCTGAGAGTTTGCCTATAGCACGAAACACTTCCTGCATAGCAGGGGCTTCGCCAATAATATGAGCGCTTTTGGGGGGCGCGCTTTTTCGTTTGGTTTTTTTGGTCGAATTAGCACGATAGGCGCTTTCCACTAGCGCAACGGCTTCATTTAAATCAAACGGTTTAGCTAAGTACTCAAACGCACCTTTTTGAAAAGCGTTAACCGCTGAGTCTAAATCAGAGTGTGCGGTCATAATAATAACGGGTAGGCCAGGGGTTTGCTCAGCTATCAGCTCAAGTAACGCCATCCCGTCCATCCCCGGCATTCTTACATCTGAAATTAACACACTGGGTTGACTAAATTTTAGTGCATTAAGAACGTTTTGCGCATCTGCAAAGCTTTCTACTTCAAACCCTGCGCGAGTCAGTGCTTTTTCTAGTACAAAGCGAATTGAGGCATCATCATCTACAAGCCAAGCTGTTTTCATGCAAACTCCAAAGTATTAATCTGTAAATGGCAGATAAATATTAAATTCAGTATGTCCTGGCCAACTATCGCATTCGATATAGCCATCATGCTGATCAATCAAGGTTTGCGCTATAGATAATCCAAGTCCCGAGCCACCTTCTTTATTAGTGGTCATAGGGTAAAATAAGGTGTCGCGTAAATTAGCATCAATACCTGGGCCGTTATCCATTACTTGAATAAGCAATGCCTTTTTAGGGGCTTTGCCCGGACGACGATGCTGATAATTAATCCGTGTTTTTATTTTTATTTCGCCACCATCTACCAATGCCTGTTGCGCATTACGCACAATATTAAGCACCACTTGTTGAACTTTGCTCTGATCAATATAAACATCAGGAATACTCGGGTCGTAGTCTTTAACTAACCGAATATCGCGGTTGTTATCTAACGTACTGAGTTTAACAACCGACTCTAATGTTTGATGTATATTGCCATACGATTTTTGCGGTAGTTGGTTAGGCCCAAGGAGTCTATCAACTAATTCACGCAACCGATCGGCTTGTTCAATTATCAGTTCTGCACATTGATCTCTTTCTTGTTGATCACCCTCATACTGCAATAATTGCGCCGCCCCGCGAATTCCACCCAGCGGGTTTTTAATTTCATGGGCCAAACCGCGAATTAAGTTACGTGCAGCTTGGTATTGATGCATTTGATTTGAGACCTGATCGTGCTTTATTTCGTCATCGGTTTGTCGACATTCAAATAAAATATAATAGGTGTTGTTATGTTTTATTCGCCGAGTACTCACCGCTAGTTTTGCATGGCGAGAATCGATAAACACCACGTCAGCTCTATGCTGGTGGCAGTCTACACCATCAACTAACGAGTACTGCGCAATGCGTTTTAAGTCGATAGAATGGTAGTTAAATAAATCGTCGAATGCTTGTCCTAGCAAACGTTTTTCGCCTAAGCCAAGTAATTCACTGGCACTGGTGTTAGCGTAAATAAGCTGAAAGCTTTCATCAAGTAACATCAGGGCGGTGGTTTGGTTTTGCCAAATTATATTCAGTAGCTCTGGGCTAAAATGTGTTTTATTAATCATCATTGCACCATTTTAGTGCGCCTGGGAAGGTAGGCAAGGTTTTTAGAAAAATATACGCTAAACACGCGTACTTAATTGTAATTATCGACCTATGTTAAGGCCTTTGCGATGCATAAAAAATACACTTTCAGGACTGGTTGCAATTACCTGATTTTGTTTATTATAAAGTTTAACTTGCAGTGTGTGTTGGCCTCGCTCCACATCTCTTAGCGCCAGTGTTGTCGTATCGCTCGGTGCACCAATGGCAACGCCATCTAAAAATAAACCAATGGTAAATCCAGCTTCAAATCGAGGGGCAATACGGGTAGAGACATACACAGAGCCGGTGTTTTCTCTTATAGTTTGCTGTGGTTCAGGCGATGAAATACTAATACTAAACTTTACTGCTGTTTTAGTAGGAGCAGTATCAAGAATATCGGTGTTTGTAGCGGGCATGCTGAGATGTTGGCTCGTGAGTTTAACCTCTTTAGCGCCAGGCTGAGGAGTATCTGAAAAAACCAGCACCCCATTTTTGTCTTTCCATGCGTAAATTTTTTTATCGCTCGCATGGCTATTAAGGCTTAACATTAAAGCTATTAATAGCAACAAAATCTTACCTACCATCCAGCTATCCTGCATTGTTTAAACTAACTTCACTTTAGTGTAGAACCGTTAAATTTACCATAAAAAAAGCCCGCAAAGCGGGCTTAAAACACACATTATTTTATCGGTTAATAAATTAACAGCTGTAGTACATTTCGAACTCAACTGGGTGAGTTGTCATGTTAAGTTTTTCAACTTCTTTTGACTTAAGTGCGATGTAAGCATCGATTAGGTCATTGGTGAATACACCACCTTGGTTTAAGAATTCACGGTCTGAATCAAGCGCAGCTAATGCTTCATCTAATGATGAGGCTACTGTTGGAATTTCTGCCGCTTCTTCAGCTGGTAAGTCGTATAAGTCCTTGTCCATAGCATCGCCAGGGTGGATCTTGTTTTTAATTCCGTCAAGGCCAGCCATAAGCATTGCAGAGAAAGCAAGGTATGGGTTAGCAGTTGGATCTGGGAAGCGTACTTCGATACGACGACCTTTTGCAGATGGCACAACTGGAATACGGATTGATGCCGAACGGTTACGAGCCGAGTATGCAAGCATTACCGGAGCTTCAAAACCAGGTACTAAACGTTTGTATGAGTTAGTTGACGCATTAGCAAAAGCGTTGATCGCTTTAGCATGTTTGATGATACCGCCAATGTAGTAAAGTGCATCTTCAGAAAGTCCGCCGTATTTATCACCTGCGAATAAGTTTACGCCATCTTTTGCTAAAGACTGGTGACAGTGCATACCAGAACCGTTATCACCAACAATAGGTTTAGGCATAAATGTTGCCGTTTTACCGTAAAGGTGAGCCATGTTGTGGATAACATATTTCATTTCTTGGATTTCATCGGCCTTTAACACCATAGTGTTAAAACGCGTTGCAATTTCGTTTTGACCGGCAGTCGCCACTTCGTGGTGATGCGCTTCAACAACTTGCCCCATTTCTTCTAAAACTAGGCACGTTGCAGAACGCCAATCTTGGAAATCATCAACAGGTGCAACTGGGAAGTAACCGCCTTTAACACCTGGGCGATGGCCTGTGTTTCCATCTGCATATTCTTTATCTGAGTTCCAAGCTGCTTGCTTAGAATCAATTTTATACATTGAACCTGACATGTCAGATTTGTATTTAACATCGTCAAATACGAAAAACTCTGGCTCAGGACCAAATAAAACAGTGTCAGCAATACCCGTAGAGCGCATGTACTCTTCAGCGCGCTTAGCAACTGAGCGAGGGTCGCGTTCGTAACCTTGTAATGTAGAAGGTTCAACCACGTCACAACGAACTATTAGCGTTGTTTCTTCTGTGAAAGGGTCAAGTTTAATTGAATCTGCATCTGGTAATAACACCATGTCTGATTCGTTGATGCCTTTCCAGCCAGCAATTGAAGAACCGTCAAACATCTTTCCATCTTCAAAAAAGTCTTCATCAACTTGATGGTGAGGAATAGAAATATGTTGCTCTTTACCTTTTGTGTCAGTAAAGCGTAAATCAATGAACTTAACGTCATTTTCTTTAATAAAATCTAAAACCGATTGTGACATGTGTCCTCCAACTATTGGGTTTTATTATTGCTGCATTAAATGCTTTAGCTACTAGTAAGCCGATTTCATGCCATTATTTTAACCTACTGTTTATTAAGTTAAAAAATATGGCTGCACAAAAATAGTCATGCGTATTGCACTTTTTTGGTGCGTAAGATGTCCATAGTGGTGCAAAAAATCCACACTTAAATTTGCATGTATTTTAATCATCTAAATCAGCTTAACTTAAATAGTAAATAGCGCCAAAGCAATTAACAAATTAGCTAAAAAATGACAGTTTGTGTAATTTGTCGAAATTTATTTCATATAAATGTCATATAAAAAACAGATACTTAGTAAAAGTATTAAGAAAGTTTTTAAAATTGTATTGGATAAACTTTCATCCATGTCATTAATGAGGGATAATATGCGCCCTTTTAAATCCTATGCTGGGACATCTGGTGAAAACGCAGATGAGTGCGTAGATCTTGCAGGATCAATGAGAATAAACTTCTCTGAGTAAAAATATGAGCATCGAACAGTTAAGAAATATAGCGATTATCGCGCACGTTGACCACGGTAAAACAACGTTGGTTGACAAACTACTTGAGCAATCAGGTACATTAGAAACACGCGGCGGTAACGAAGAGCGCGTGATGGACTCAAACGACATTGAGAAAGAACGTGGTATTACCATTTTGGCCAAAAATACAGCCATTTCTTGGAAAGACTACCATATCAATATCGTAGATACCCCGGGACACGCCGATTTTGGTGGTGAAGTTGAACGCGTACTTTCGATGGCTGACTCAGTATTGTTACTTGTTGATGCTCAAGAAGGTCCAATGCCACAAACGCGTTTCGTAACGCAAAAAGCATTCGCACAAGGCTTAAAGCCAATTGTTGTTATCAATAAGATTGATAAGCCTGGTGCACGTCCTGATTGGGTTATGGATCAAATCTTTGATTTATTCGATAACCTTGGTGCAACTGACGAACAGTTAGACTTTAAAGTAATCTACGCTTCAGCAATCAATGGTTGGGCTACATTAGATTTAGACGAGCCGTCTGACAACATGGAACCTATGTTCCAAATGATCGTTGACGAAGTATCACCACCAGAAGCTGATCCTGAAGGTGACTTCCAAATGCAAATCTCTCAGCTTGATTACAACTCTTATAAAGGTGTAATCGGTGTTGGTCGTATTAAGCGTGGCTCTGTTGCTCCTAACCAACAAGTGACTATTATCAGCGCTGATGGTTCTACGCGTAACGGTAAAATTGGTTCAGTACAAAGTTATTTAGGTCTTGAGCGAATCGAAACTGACCGTGGTTATGCAGGTAATATCGTAACAGTAACAGGTATTGGTGAGCTGAAAATATCAGACACAGTGTGTGCGCCTAATAATGTTGAAGCACTACCTCCACTAAGTGTTGATGAGCCTACAGTAACAATGACCTTCTCTGTAAATACATCACCATTTGCTGGTAAAGAAGGTAAGTTTGTAACGTCGCGTAATATCCTTGAGCGTTTACAAAACGAGCTTGTACATAACGTTGCACTTCGTGTAGAAGAGACAGATAACCCAGATAGCTTCCGCGTATCTGGCCGTGGTGAATTACACCTTGGTATCTTAATCGAGAACATGCGCCGTGAAGGTTACGAGCTAGCTGTATCACGTCCAGAAGTAATTTTGCGTGAAGTAGACGGTGTATTAGAAGAACCGTATGAAACAGTAACAATTGACTGTGAAGAAGAGCACCAAGGTTCTATCATGGAGCAAATTGGTCTTCGTAAGGGGGAACTTACTGATATGGCACCAGATGGTAAAGGCCGTATGCGTATGGACTTTATGATCCCAAGCCGTGGTTTAATCGGTTTTCAAACTGACTTCATGACGCTTACTTCTGGTTCTGGCCTTATGTACCACACATTCGATCATTACGGTCCTCATAAAGGCGGTACTATTGGCGCACGTAAGAACGGTGTAATGATTGCAAATGCGACAGGTAAAGCACTTACTAACGCATTATTCAACTTACAAGAGCGTGGGAAATTATTCATCGGTCACGGTGTTGAAGTTTACGAAGGTATGGTTATCGGTATTCATAGTCGTGATAACGACCTTACCGTTAACGCACTTAAAGGTAAGCAGCTTACTAACGTTCGTGCATCTGGTACAGATGAAGCACAAACACTTACGCCACCATTGAACTACACACTTGAGCAAGCGCTTGAGTTCATCGATGATGACGAGTTAGTAGAAGTAACACCTGAGAACATTCGTATTCGTAAACGCCACTTAACTGAAAGTGAGCGTAAGCGTGCGGGTCGTGCTGCTAAAGCTTAATAGTCTTTAGAGTAAGCATAATAAAAGCCGCTGTATTGCAAAATACAGCGGCTTTTTTGTGGGTGAAAACAAGCGCTATTAGCTATAAGTCGTCAGCTGTCAGATTAGAACAGTGTAATTGAATCGCTTGGTATTAATGTGGCTATTAGGTGAAAGCCGCTAGATTTTGTAAACCTTGCAACATAGTGTTTTTCCTCTAAAAGCGCTGCGCCTCTTATCCTCTTTGTAAATAATTCACTTAAAAATGTTTGCACAAAGAGAAGGGAGTGAGCAGTAAAAGAGTCAGATCTTAAACAATCTATAATGTAAAGCACCTGTAATTGTTGCTCGGATACTTTTTGCTTGGTTTCGCTGTGCTCAGCCCAACCTAAGTTTTCAACTATTGTATTAATGGTTACTTACTTTTTGGCAGTAGGGTGATTTTGCCAAATACGTCTGCATCTATAAACCCACGGTTTCTGTCACCATTGACTGGTTGTACTTCATGGGAGCCCATAAAGCGTTCGCGTACTTCGCTACCATCGTTATCGCAGTAGGCGAGCATAAAACCAATGAGGTGTTTTTCAGTTAACTTAATCGGTGTGTTTTGTGCGCCTTGTTGATAATCATTCGGGTAGAGTTTTATTGCCACTTCCCACGTGATGTTATAGGGCGCAGTGGTATTGCGTTTGCAGTTAGTTGAGCATAATTACATTGTGATGACGTTTGTCATTTAATATTTGTTGATAGGTATTATTAACAGCGGTTTTGGAGCCTTCAAGGCATTGTAAAAAGTACTCATTACTAAAACATAACATGCCGGTGACATTTGTTTTTACATTGTAGGTTCGCGCATTTTGTAAAATATTTTCTATATCTTCAGGCCCAAACCACTACTTATTTTACTGGCGTAAATGAGTCGCACAAGAAACATAAAACCCCTGACTGTTTAGTTAATTAAAGATAGTTCAGTGAGGGGGTTATTACTAATTATGTAAACGCATTTTGTGTAAATGACTAACTAAAGCTGGATGCTTTCACCTTCATTTAAAATATACAGAGGGATCTTCGAGTTCATTTTTTTATGCATATGCAATAAGCGCAGTAGTGCAGAGTGGCTGCTGTGATCGCCCATCTTCCAACTTGAGTTACCATAGCCCCACGGTATCATTACTTTACAGTTAAGCGCTTGTGCTGCGGTTAATGCATCCTCAGGAGTGGTATGTACATAACGGTACCAGTTGCCGTTCTCTTTATGGTAATAAGAGGCAATAGGCATTAAGCACACATCGATATCGCCATATTTTTGCTGTATATCGTTAAAGTGTTTTGAATAACCAGTGTCGCCTGCAAAAAATAAAGTGCTGCCACTTTGCTCAAGTAACCAGCCATTCCATAGGTCTTTATTGTTATCTTCATAAATAAAAGGCACTAAAACACGACTACTAAAATGATGCGCAGGTAGCGCATGAATGGTTAAATCATCAATTTTAGTTTTTGCATACCATGCCATTTCACTAATGTTAAAGCCACCTGTTGGAAAGTTATCAGCCATACCAAGGGGGGTTAGGTAGCGAGGCTGATTACCAATTTCTTCAATATCGGCTTTATTGAAATGATCGTAGTGAATGTGAGAATACATAACGGCGACTAAGTTTTTCAATTCATTGTCTGTGAGCCAGTCGCCAGGCTTGCGATAAAATCCTGAAGTAAGGCGAAAAGCTAAATCAATAGGCGAGTCAAATTGCTCTTTTACGGGATCAAATACAACTTGTTGGCCATTCGGGGTTTTGATCACAAAGCCTGCGTGTCCGAGCCAACGAATAGTAAAGCCCGCATTAACCTGCGGATTTTTTTGCTTACCTTGATATTGGCAGTTTTCAGCCTCTGTTTCACAAATTAAGTTATTGTTTTTTGGGTAGCAATCAGTTTCACAGCTAACAGGATAACTTTTTTTGCCTGGGTAGAGGTTGTGGTAGCGCCCAGCTTGCTCACCTTGTTGATGAAGTGGAATAACTGTATCAGGGCCTGCAATAACCTCAATATTATTCGCAGTGCTGCATGCAACGAGCACACTGGAGGCGATGATTAAGCTAAGTGTATGTATTTTCATAATTCATTTTTAGTTGTTATTTTTATTTTACTGAAAGTGTAACAAAAGCAGTTTGCTAAAAAAGGACAAAAAAGTAACAAAAAGTGTGTATAAAAAAGCCCGCTATTTTTAGCGGGCTCAGTTTAATAGGTTAAATATTTAGGATTTATTCATTTGCTCAATAAATTTATTTGAGTCTTCAATCGATTTGTTCATATCATTCATTAATAACTGAATATCGCGCTTTAAGTTAGTAAATTCACCTTTGATAGCCGCTACCGCTTGCGCATTTAAGTTATGCTTTAAATACAATACGTTGTCTTTTAAAGATGATAATACCGGCTCCATTTTGCTCTCGGCGCTGCGCATTGAGCGAAGTAACTGGTCGAATTGACGTTGTGTTGCTGCTAACTTTTTGCTGCTTTCACGCTTAAGTGAGGCACTTTTGTATTGCTCTAACTCATCATTCCACTCATCAAATAAAGCTTCTGCTACGTCTTCAACTTTATTAATATTACTTGATACTTCGTTTGCCGCTTGAAGGCTTGACTCGTAATCGTCATTAAGTTGATTGTAAGCATCTTGCAATTCACCGCCATCAAAATTAATAAGTGTAGTTAAACGCTCAAGTGCTGATTGAAATTCTTGTTGAGACTCTTGTTGTGAGTCTTTTGTTTCTTCTACGCGGTCAATCAAAATATCACGCTTATGAACACCTACTTTTTCCATTGCCGAATAATAAGCAGACTGACAACCAGAGAGCATCAGCATTAACGCAAGTATGGTTGTCCCTAAAAATGTTTGTTTTTTCATCTGAATTCCTATTTACGAGTGTTAATGCTGTAAATTATGGCCTTGATTGTTATTATAATCAAAAGCTCACCAACAAAGTTAATTGTATGAATGATAAGCTCTCCCATTACAAACAGCAAGTTAAGGCGTTTTTAAAACTGCAACCAGGCTGGTGGATGCAATATTTTAATCGCTGTATTGACGATCAAATAACCATTAATGCAGGGTATTTAGCGTACGTTACTTTACTTTCGTTAGTCCCACTTATTGCTGTAGGTGTAGCAATATTTTCTGCTTTTCCAGGATTTGAGTCGACTCGTTTAGCTATTGAGAGCTTTTTGTTTACTAACTTTGTGCCCACCTCTTCTGGTGTCATTAAAGAGCATATTAGCTCGTTTGCTAGTAATGCCAATCAAATGACGGCAGTAGGTATTGGCTTTTTAGCAGCCATTGCCTTGCTACTTATTCGTAATGTAGATGCCACGCTAAACCGTATTTGGCGAGTAAAGAAAAAACGCCCGATGATGATATCGTTTGCCGTATATTGGATGGTACTCAGCTTAGGGCCCGTGTTACTGGGTGCGAGCATTGGTGTCACCTCTTATATTGTGTCGTTGGTATCGTTTGCCGATCAAGGGATCCCAGGGTTTAGTGGTTTCTTGTTAAAGCTACTACCGTACGCTATCTCTATGGCTGGTTTTATTATGCTTTACACCTTAGTGCCTAATACTCGCGTTTCGTTTAAGGCGGCCGTTCCCGGTGCGCTATTTGCTGCCATGTTATTTGAGCTAACCAAAAAAGGCTTTGCTTTGTACATTAGCCATTTTCCATCATACGAAGTGATTTATGGTGCGGTAGCAACCATTCCCATTTTGTTTGTATGGGTTTACTTGTCGTGGGTCGTGGTGCTACTAGGCGCTGAATTCACGGTGTGTATTAACATGAAGCATTACAATAAAAAAGATCAACAAGCAGAGGATACAGAGTAAATGCAGGGATTAATTCAACGAGTAACACACGCTAACGTGGTGATAGACCAACAGCTTGTCGGTGAAATTAAACAAGGCATTGTATTATTGCTGGGGGTGGAAAAAGAAGATGATGAAAGCAGCGCTGATAAACTATTACACAAAGTCACCAATTACCGTATTTTTAATGACGAAAACGATAAAATGAATCTCAGCCTTAAAGACATACAAGGCGAACTGTTAGTCGTATCGCAATTTACGCTCGCAGCCAATACAAAAAAAGGCATGCGGCCTAGCTTTTCATCGGCAGCTACACCAGACCAAGCGCAAGCGCTATATAATTACTTTGTAGAGCAGGCTAAATTACTCGGTATTAAGGTCGCGACCGGTGAATTTGCAGCCGATATGCAGGTGAGTTTATGTAACGATGGGCCGGTTACCTTTAATTTAACCGCTTAACGTGCTTTTTCTACAATCACAATATGATTAACAAAGCCGGTAATTTTTTGAATACTAATAGCCTTCCCAAATACAGTCAGTAGTACATGTTGTAACTGAGTAAGTTGTGATGAGTGCTGCGATAAAAAGTTAATAAATAATACGCCCTGTTGAGCAAGTGCATCATAAATTGTTTGATAAAAGCATGAATCAAATAAAAATCGCGGGGCGTCTAATTCACTAAATAAATCTAAAATAACCCAGTCCATCTGCTCTGCTGATTTTAAAATTGTTTGCGCATCCTCGCAATGAATCTGTTGTTGTTCACTGGGGGCAAAAAATTGTTGATAACAGTCAATAATATGGGGGCTTTTCTCTACTGAAGTAACCTGCACTTGAGGATACTGCTCTAATAAGTAATTACGAATGGCACCGCCACCTAACCCCAGTTCGAGTACTTTTTTAGGCGCAGGTAGCTGTTGCCAAGCCGTTGCTAAATAAGCAAGGTGCGGAAACAGCAATGCATGTGGTTTTGCTTTTAAAATAACAGACTGCAAGGTGTTATTAATGAGTAGCCAGCGAAGTTGTTGATACTCTCTTACTTGTATGTGCTCACCATGCTGATTATGCCAATAAAGTAACTGGCCTAGCGATGAACTATGCTCAATAAAATGTTGGCTGATCAGGCCACTACTGCAATGGATATATTTATTCATGCTATTGAGCATAAACCAGCAGAGGTAAATCGCAACGGCTTTTGTCATTAATTTTTTACAGCTGTTTTCTCAGCACCAAAGTCTTATTTGCAGTTTTACCCAGATCGAGTATGGTGTTTTTCACAAAATGCACAGCGTAATATTTTACATTTTTAATTTATGGAGTATGTATGTTTCAAGTGAGCACCCCACAAAGTAGTGAAGACTGGCAAGCCTATTACCAATTACGCTGGCAGGTTTTACGTGCCCCATGGGGCGAACCTCGGGGCTCTGAGCAAGACGATTTAGAGCAAGAGGCTGAGCATCGCTTCATTAAAAATAAAGCGGGTGAAGTATTGGGTGTGGCTCGTTTGCACTTTAATAATCAGCAACAAGCTCAAGTACGTTATATGGCGGTTGCAGAGGGTAACCGTAATCAACATATTGGTAGCCGTTTACTACATGAGCTAGAAAAAATAGCGTGGAATCAAGATGCTGATGAATTAGTGTTGTTTGCTCGTGAACGTGCTCTGGAATTTTATCAGCGCCATGGCTATGAAAATAAAGAAAAAGCACATTTGGCTTATGGTGATGTACAGCATTACAAAATGGTTAAGCTCAAACCGAGTGAGCCAGGTTGGTTTCGCCACCCTAATTGGACTCAAGTACTGCAAAACACATGGCGTGAATCAATCCCCATTAGTGATGCTATGGGAATAAAAGTAGAAAGTTACACAGATTGGCAATTTACTACTCGTGCAGATTTAAATGCTAACTTAAACTTACACAACACCATGTTTGCGGGCTCTATTTATAGCCTAGCTACATTAACGGGTTGGGGAGCAACGTATTTAGCATTAAAAGAAGCCGGACTTGAGGGCAATATAGTGTTAGCCGATGCTAATATTAAATATTTAAAACCACTGAATACCGATCCTAAAGGCTGTGTTGATATTCAAACCTGTAAAGGTAACTTAATGGAGTTACAAGAGGCGGGTAAGGCGAGCTATTTAGTACCAGTAACCATTTTTGATGGTGACCAAGTAGTTGCCCAGTTTGAAGGGCAGTTTGTGGTTAAAAAGTGATAAAATAAACGAAAAAGCCAAGCGAGTTGCTTGGCTTTTTTTATAAGCGTTTTTTACAGTAAATCTGTCAGTAATATACCCACACCAAAGCGTTCAATATCGGCGTTATAGTCTATTAAACTTTCACCATAACCATTAAAGTACTGTGCATAGCCACGTACTCTTCCCCATAGAGGGAATGACCAATCAAGCTGAATTGCCCCGCGGTTATCTGAATTTAAATTATTACGGATCATAAAACTAAATTCATGATCGTGAAAGCGATACGCGCCACCAAATTCAAAGTAACCCATGTATTTATAGATATCAGGGTTATCGTCACCTCGTGCATCTAGCGGCGCAGGCTTTTTGTTTTCAGGAATGCGATACCAAGGTTTAAAGCTAAATACAAAGCCGTCTTTTTCCCAAATGAAATCGGCATAAATGCGATTCCAAGAACGCGAGTTTGGCTGACTACGACCATTAGATTGGTGCGAAATACCAATGGCTATTGCCATTTCATCGCCCCATAAAACGTTTTCAGGGTCTAAGTAATTAATCCAAAATACTTCTGGCTCGTAGTTGGTTTCACGAAAAGGAGAGGAAATATCGTCGTTATATACTTGCCAGTATGACTGCAAAGTAAAGCCAAAAAATATAGCTTGGTCTGAGTCGGCAAACTCATCATACAAAGGCACTTTAATTGATAGCTGATATTTAGCTTCTAAGTTATCAAGTGGGTCGCCATCTTTTTTATCGGTTAACTCTGCAAATCCATCAAACGGGCGAGTGTTTGGGTTCGACATATAAGAAACAGGTAAAATATAATTACGTCTATGCGGGGTAATTACATTACGATTTTTTTTACCAACCGCTTCACGGGCTTGGCGTTTGTCGATAGCCGTTAGCTGCTTGCTTTCTTCAACGGCAGAACACTTTTTACGTAATTGATCGAGGGTTTGCTTACCGTCTCCACCGATCACTTCATTTAAAATACATTGCTTTACCAGCTCAAGTTCATTGTTTTGCTCGTTATTCGCTGTTTCTTCAGCAACAACGGTTGTGCTGAGTAATGTAGAAAGTAGTATCCAATGGCGCCAACTCATTATAATTCCTTTGTAAGTGAGGGAAGTCAGTATTTTGCTAATTATAGCGCCTTTTTAACACATAAACGGTGAATTTGTCCTGAACTTTAATACTTTAAAAAGAAAAGCGACCTAAGTCGCTTTTACTGTGTAACTAGTTATTTACTAGCTAACTCTCACGCAATGAGAAGGGGTGAGCTAAAGCTCAAAGACGTTGGTAAAAAATTTATACAGCTCGGTACCTTGATTCACACTCGCTGAGGCAAAATGCAATATCGCAATTGCATCGAGATCGAAGCTTAGGGTTTGCAGCGGTTGTTCGCTTAAATAGCGCTCCATTCGCAGTATTTTAGCAATGGGTTCTCCAGCTTTAACATGCCCGCCAAGAGGTGCTAGGTATTCGACCATGCCACCCATGGGGGCGTAATAAGCGATATAATCATTTAGTTGGCAGCCATATCTTGTCATCAATTTTGGTTTGTAGGGGGCATCAACAAATACTTGCTTATGATTTAAATAACTTAAAATACTATTGGCATCGTCTAGTGCCGCGCTTAAATCGATTTTTTCTTGGCTGCCAAGTTCTACCGTAAAGGCTTCAACTTGCACGTTAAATTCACGCCCTTGCTGAGCAAGTTGCTCACTAAGCTGCCACCATGGACAAAAGCTTGCTTCATCCATTGCGCCATCAAAGTCATTAGGAATAACCAGCACATGGGGAATATTAAAGTAACGCGCGCTATCGGTCGCATACTCAGGGCAATATAAGTGCTGACTAGAAATAGGGCCGGTGTGTAAATCTAAAACTATATCTGCTTGATGCGCCAATTTTTGTAAGTTTAGCGCAATCCGTTTCCCCGTTGTTAAACGATAATCAGGGCCGTTGAGTTGTTGCTCAACGTCATTAATTAACGCGGCTTTAAAGGCTGTTTTCAGAATCTTATCATCGGCATCGCTGAACTGCTTTGCAAACTGTGATGCAAGTTTATTATTGCAGTGATACATGCGATTCCAATTAGTCCCCGTAATGGGATCGAATCGGCCAAGGGTAAATTCCCCCGACTTTTGATTACAGCCAATGGGGTTAGCGTAAGGAACTAAGGTAATATCACCTTTTAAATTAAGTGCTTTTAGTTGCTCAAGTAATTGGTAAATTACCGCGTTGCCTTGCACTTCTGCGCCATGCATATTTGCTTGTACATACACACTTGGGCCGGTGCCATCTCCTTTTAAACGATACACAGGAATAGTCAGTGGTAGTCCGTTTGCGACTTCGCCAACTACAATGTTTTCTTGGCTTATAGCTGTGGTGTTATTCATCTTTTTTACCTCAAGTAGTGGCTTGCATCTTCTGCTTGTCGCACGCAACTCAATACGCCATTGTGTATAACATATTCACCGGCCAGCTCATGACATAAAAAGTACGGCATACTTTCGGTAAAACCGTAGGCACCGCATTGACTAAACACTAACCAGTCTTGCTCATTTAAATCACTGGGTAATTGGTGCTCTCCTAAGCAATCAAGTGCAGTACATAAGGGGCCGTATAGGCTCATTGCTTGATTTGCTGCGTTTGAATCTCGTAACAAACGCGCAGGGAAATCTTGACTGGTGACCGCAGGGCGCAATAAATGATTAATGCCGCCGCTCATAATCACCTGTTGTTGGCCGTAATTTAGTTTGCGCTCAACAACAGGTGTGGCGTAGTGGCCGCATTCGCCTACAGCGTAGCGACCTAGTTCCATCCACAGCTCAGTAACCCCCGCATCGCATTTAATTTTTGCAAGCGCCTCTATGAGTGCATCCCAACTTAGAGTGGGCGTATCAAGCGTATAGGGAATACCTAAACCACCACCTAAATCCAGCACCTTGAGGTTAATATTTAAATCCTCAGCAAGTTGCCTTAACGGCGTAATCATTTGTGTCCACAGTTCAGCAAGTTTGTCGCTGCTAAGCATGTTGCCCCACTGAAAAATATGCAGACCGTCAAAATTAAGTGCACAGTAGTCACTGGTATTTAGCGCCTGCCACTCGTCGCACCCTAAGCCAAATGGAGTAAGACTATCGCCCCCTAGCGGGTTTTTATCACCCTCGGGCCAGCGTAATTGAACGCGCAGCAAAACCTGCAACTGGCACTGCTGGGCATTGGCTTGTTCGTTTAACCAACGCACCTGATTGAGACTTTCTGCCACAAAGGTGCGTACGCCACGCGCAATAAAGTGCTTAATTTGTTTAGGGCTTTTTGCAGGCCCCGTGTTGAGCACGCGTTCACTGTTAATTCCTTGAGCGAGGACTTGCTCAAGCTCGCCTTTACTTGCAACATCAAAGTTAAAACCAGCGTTATTTAAGCGTTGGATCACGCTAGATAACGGGTTCGCTTTAACTGCATACCAGAGTTTTACCTCGGTTTGTGCTACTAAACGCGTTAAATGTGTGTTTAGTGAATCAAGATCATAAACAAAAAAGGGCGTATCAAGCTCAGTTGATAGCTTATCAATAGCGCTTTTAACGGGCGTGCTCAAAAAGGTCATTAACGTAAAACCTCTTCAAGCAATAATGACGCGTCACTTTGCTCGTCACGGTATTTAACAATTAACGCACACGACATGCTTAAGCCTTGCTCACGCGCCCAATCGTTTGACGCAGGGCGAGATCCAGGGATCACAATCGCGTATTCAGGGATAGCTTCGCCTTTATCAAGCTGGCGCTCATTTACGCAGTCATAAACAGGGATGGTTGCAGATAAGCGAACACCTGGAGCAAGTACCGCGCCTTTTTTAACTACCACGCCTTCAACAATCACACAGCCTGCACCAATAAAGGCATCATCTTCAATAACCACAGGGCTGGCACCAATGGGCTCAAGTACCCCCCCTAATTGTACCGCGGCGCTTAAATGCACATTTTTACCTACTTGAGCACACGACCCTACGAGCGCGTGGCTATCTACCATAGTGCCCTCGTCAATAAATGCACCAATATTTACGTACGCAGGTGGCATAATAATAGTGCCTTTGGCAACATGTGCACCACGGCGCACACTTGAACCACCGGGTACCATGCGAACGCCTGCTGTGGCTTCAAAGCTTTGCGGCGCTAAGTTATGTTTATCAACAAAACCGCCAGAAAACTCGGTGTTTTGACCGTTTTTAAAGGCTTCTAAAATGCCTTGCTTTACTTCTACGTTAGCGTGCCATTGGCCGTTTTCGTCTTGTGTTGCTGCGCGAACTGCGCCCGTTTCTAAATTATTTAATAGTTCTAACCAGTTCATTATAAAAACCTGTATTTAATGCCAAGATAAAATGGTGTTGTTTGCCGATGAAATGTCATCGGTGTGTGTCAACTCAAGGTGTGTTAAAGGTGGGCGTAGATACGGACTGCCAATACGCCCTTGTAAATGCATTAACACTTTGACTGGGATAGGGTTGGCTACTGAGAATAAGCTATTGATAGCACTAGACCACTGGACAAAAAGATTAGGGTGTTGGCCGCTTAAACTGCGCTTTACAAACTCATGGGTTTGCACTGGCCATGCATTGGCTGCAACCGACACTAAACCTTTTGCACCTGCTTGGGCAAAATAAGGCATGAGGGCATCATCACCACTAAAAATAGCTAGTTCAGGCGCTGCTTGTCGATAGGCTTCAAATTGAGAAATACAGCCACTGGCTTCTTTCAGTGCCCATAAATTTTTATGTTGTTTGAGGTTTTCAATGGTTGCAATGGGAATGCTAACCGCACTACGTCCTGGTACGTTATAAAGCATACACGGATGAGAACTGGCATTGAGCAGGCTTTCAAACCAATGCGTTTGCCCCACTGCACCGGGTTTGGCGTACAAAGGCGAGCCAAGTAAAAAACCATGAATAGGCAGTTGGTTGCAGTAGTTAACCCATTCAAGCTGCTGCTTTAAGTTACTACCACCGACTGCGACCATTAGGGGGACACTCGGTTTTAATTGGCAGACATGCTCTACGATGGCTTGCTGCTCTTTTAGGGTCAGGGCTAACCCTTCGCCGGTGCTACCTAGCAGTAAAATGCCATTGTTAGCAGCTTCTTGTTCGGCCACTAAGGTGTTTAAGGTTGCGTAATCAACTAGGCCATTTTGATCAAATGGGGTGATCAGCGCAGTCCATAAATGGAAATTGTTAATATTGAAGTTGTTGATCATCTCTCACGAACTTACAGGGCATTCGTCGAGTTTTTGGCGGGTATTTAGGATGCCTGACTCTTTGAATGTGTTTATAATTCGAAGAGCGAATGGGCTTAAATAATAGGGCGCACGGCCTTATTATACTAAGACCAGAAGCTCTCCACCAAATATGTTATTGGTGACAGTCGCTAGGATTCAACCTAGTCGCCCGAAGTAATCTTTCACAAAAAGTGTTACCTCTCGGCGTTAATTCCCCTCACGTATGCTCATTGGAGTTTGCGCTCCTAACATACGCTACCTGAATAACGCACCTCTTCTAGCCCTTTGTACTCGCTACTTGAAAAGCCAGTTAGCAAATACAATGTAATAGGGTAAGTGCGGCGATTAAACCATTTTAGCCGTCTAGGTGTCAAGTGACTAAATTCAGATTGATTCATCCTGATTGACTGTTATTACGTATTGGCTGCTTTTCTCGTACACTAACCTCACAGTAGAAGTAAGGTATTAAGCAGATGGAAAAATTTAGCGATATTTATAAGCGAGCAGTGGAGCGAAAGGGCTCTGAAAAAATGCTTAAGTTGTTACTCGCAAAACCTTTATCAACAAAGCAACTCAGCACATTAAGTGATGATGATTGGCTAGAAGAATTTACTCGCAAGGTATTTCAAAGTGGTTTTTATTGGTCGGTGATCAATAGTAAATGGGCAGGATTTAGAGAGGTTTTTTGGGATTTTAATGTTGAAAAGTTACTGATGATGCCACCGGATATGCTTGAGCAAAAAGCCAGTGATGAGCGGATTGTACGCAACTATAAAAAAGTAAAAACTATTACTGAAAATGCATATATGATCCACGAAGTTGCGCAACAGCATGGTAGTTTTAGTCAGTTTATAGCTAATTGGCCAAGTGAAGATATTATTGGTTTGTGGGCATATTTGAAAAAACAGGGTGCGCGTTTAGGGGGCAATACCGGTCCTTATGCTTTGCGTGCATTAGGGAAAGACACCTTTTTATTATCCCGAGACGTAGAGAGCTATTTACGTGCGCACAAAATTATAGATGGCGGCTTACAAACCAAAAAATCATTAAATGCCGCGCAAGCTTTTTTTAATGAACTGCAGCAGCAAAGCGGTTTAAGTATGCAAGAGCTAAGCTTAATTGTCGCTTATGGTGTCGGCGACAATCGCGTAGGAATAAGCCAACAACAATAGGATTAATCATGAAATTAGTGCCAAGGTATACCAATATTGGTGACGGCTTTGCTATTAGCGATCATCCGGCTAAAGTGGCAGCGCCACAGTTATTGTTATGGAATGAGCCCCTAGCTAAGCAATTTAATATACAGGTGAGTGCCGATTCACGAGCAAATATATTCAGCGGTAATGAACCCCAAGCGATTTCTGCAGTGGCACTGGGATATTCTGGTCATCAGTTTGGTCACTTTTCACCGCGACTAGGGGATGGTAGGGCGCATTTGCTCGGTGCGATTAGCGATGATAAAAATCAGCTTTGGGATCTTCAATTAAAAGGCGCTGGTGCTACGCCATTTTCGCGCGGAGGCGATGGCCGCTGTGCATTAGGTCCAGCTATTCGTGAGTACGTAATGAGCGAAGCTATGCACGCGCTTGGCATTCCAACAACGCGTTGTTTAGCCGTGGTTGGCAGTGGCGAAACCGTTTATCGCAACCCACCTCAACCAGGTGCTATTGTAACCCGACTCGCCAGCAGTCATATACGGGTGGGCTCGTTTCAATATTTAGCCACTCAAGGTGACGTTACTAGCCTAAAAAACTTAGCCGACTTAGCCATTCAAAGACACTATCCCGAGATTAACAGCACTGGTGCTCAGCGTTATTTAGATTTTTTAGCTGCAGTGATCGCCAACCAAGTCAAATTAGTCGTAAGTTGGATGAGGGTGGGGTTTATTCATGGTGTTATGAACACCGATAACACCTTAATTAGTGGTGAAACCATAGATTACGGCCCATGTGCCATGATGAACCTGTTTGATTTTGATACCGTGTTTAGCTCTATTGATAAACAAGGGCGTTATGCGTTTGGTAATCAGCCAAACATGGCAAGTTGGAACTGTGCCCGCTTAGCAGAGAGTCTAATGGCGCTGATCAGTGATGATGACGAGCAAGCGGTGGCATTGATGACGCCTTTAATTGAGGGCTTTTCAACGCAATTTAACCAACAATTTAGCGCTATGTGGACGCAAAAGTTAGGGTTAACAGTCGCGGATGATAAAGATAATAAGTTGGTGGGAGAGTTACTAGGGTTATTAAAACAACACCAGCTTGATTATACCAATACTTTTAATGCGTTAACTGAATCGTTAACTGGACAAGCGCAAATACCATCAGCACTCGTATCGTGGGCACAGCAATGGCAAACACGAACTAACGAGCATAGTTATAATATAATGCGACAGGCAAATCCAAGTGTGATTCCCCGTAATCATATTATTGAAGATATTATTACTCAGTACACTACGCATGGGGATAGTGAGCTACTCAGTCGTTTTAGCAAAGTGATGTCGAGCCCTTACACAAGCAATATGCAAGCTACAGAGTTTCAACAGCCGCCTGAAGATGATAAGAATTATCGTACTTTTTGTGGTACTTAAGTATTGTTTGTTGCATCTTAAAATGAATATAAAAGGTCATTTTTTACTCCTGCAATGTTCATTCATAGAGTAAACTATGAACGAGTGATACCATAACTCCATAAAGGCCAGTAATCGTGTGGGGTTTAAAGCGATTGTTTGCTTTTTGAGCTAGCCTGTGTTCATCGACATTTTTTATGAGCTAGTTTTATTATCCTAGATATTGAAAAAATATATTTGCGTTAAGCATTGATTAACAAAGACTCAGTTACTATATAAGTAAGTTAGAAGAGCTAGCAATGCTTAGCTATATTTTTAGTTGTTAAAATGGGAAGAAAACAATGAAATTAAAATCACTTACAATGGCTATTGCGTTAGCTGCAACTAGCGCATCTACTTTCGCAGCCGAGCAAGAAGGCTTTTACATCGGTGCATTCGGCGATTATTACGATGCTTCGTGGAAAAACATGCGTGAGCAAGCTGGCCTTGACGTTAATGAGTCAACAGGCTGGGGTGCTGAATTAGGCTACCGCTTTAATGATTACTGGAGTGCGCGTTTAGAGTACGCAGACCTAGACTTTAATGCTCACGACAAAGTATTGAACAACCGCAACGATATTGACGGCGAACGTTATGGTATCGATGCACTTTACCACTTTGGTGGCGGTCCTTTCTACGGTTTATTTGGTCTGAAAGATATTGATGTTGTTGATGACAACACGTTTTTAAACGCAGGTGTAGGTTACCGACACTTTGTTACAGACAACTTTTTTGTTAATGCTGAAACCAGTGTTTACCAAGGTTTAGATAAAGGCTACACAGATGTTGGCGCTAAATTAGGTATAAACTACTTCTTTGGTCAAAAATCGGCGCCAGTAACACCGGTTGAGCCTGCACCAGAGCCAGAAATTGTTCCTGTGCCGGTAGCACTTGCTGATACAGATAAAGACAGCATCCCTGATGTAGATGATAAATGTGCCAATACACCTATGACAGATGCTGTTGGTAGCGATGGTTGTACACTTTATGAAGATACTGAAGTAACAGTAAGCTTGTTAGTAACATTCCCTAACAATGATTCTTCAGTTTCGCAGCAGTACTTAAATGATATTGACGAAGTAGCGACTTTCTTAAAAGAGTACCCAGATACAACAGTGCTTCTTGAAGGTCATACGTCTGCAGTAGGTAAAGCGTCTTACAATAAATGGTTATCTAAAAAACGTGCTGATGCAGTAGCTAAAAAGCTAATTGCTGATGGTATTGCAGAAGATCGCATTACAGCGGTAGGTTTAGGTGAAGAACGCCTTAAAAATGAAGCGAATACGGCAAAAGCGCATGCTGAAAATCGCCGCGTTGAAGCACACGTAAAATCTATTAAACGTGTAAAAGTATTACGTTAATAGTCTCATTATTGAGTAAAAACCCAGCTTAGGCTGGGTTTTTTTATGGCTGCTTAATAGGTATTCATGGGAGTTGGTTTTACTTTGTTCACTATTCATATTATTAATAATCGGTATAACTAGTTGCATAACTGGATGGATTTTAATCTATGCACAAAAGCTTTATAATCGGCAGATAGAATACTATAAGTATTGGGTTATGGTGTGTTTAGTAAACACCACCGAATACTTTAACGTCACCAAGAGGGCAATACTGTGCTACAAGAATATCGTAAACACGTAGAAGAACGTGCCGCGTTAGGTATCGTACCAGCGCCATTAGACGCTCAGCAGACGGCTGATCTTATTGAGCTAATTAAAACGCCACCGGCAGGTGAAGAAGAGTTCATCCTAGAACTACTGATTAACCGCGTACCACCAGGTGTTGATGATGCAGCCTACATTAAAGCAGGCTTTTTAGCGGCTGTTGCTAAAGGTGAAGCTGTTTCTCCGTTGATTTCTAAAGAAAAAGCAGCTGAGTTACTAGGTACTATGCTCGGTGGCTACAATATTGCACCAATGGTTGAACTACTTGATGACGAAGCGTTAGCGCCAATTGTAGTAAAAGGCCTTTCGAACACATTATTAATGTTTGATGCGTTCTACGATGTAGAAGAAAAAGCAAAAGCAGGTAATGCATACGCCAAGCAAATTATAGAGTCTTGGGCTGCTGCAGAATGGTTTGTCAATAAGCCAGCCGTTGCTGAAAAAATCTCTGTGACGGTATTTAAAGTCACTGGCGAGACAAACACAGATGATTTATCACCAGCACCAGATGCATGGTCACGTCCTGATATTCCGCTTCATGCATTAGCCATGCTTAAAAATGAGCGTGATGGTATTAACCCTGACAAAGACGGTGAAGTAGGTCCAATCACTCAGCTTGAAGAATTAAAAACTAAAGGCTTACCACTTGCTTACGTAGGTGACGTTGTTGGTACAGGCTCTTCGCGTAAGTCTGCAACAAACTCTGTGCTTTGGTTTATGGGTGATGATATCCCATTCGTACCAAACAAGCGCGTGGGTGGTGTATGTTTAGGTAACAAGATTGCGCCTATTTTCTTCAACACAATGGAGGACTCGGGTGCGTTACCAATCGAGTTAAATGTTGATGAATTCAACATGGGTGACCAAATTGATATTTACCCATACGAAGGTGTAGTTAAGCGCCACGGTACTGATGATGTGATCTCTACATTTGAACTTAAATCAGAGGTAATTTTAGACGAAGTTCGTGCTGGTGGTCGTATTCCATTGATCATTGGTCGTGGTCTTACAGACAAAGCGCGTACATCATTAGGTTTAGGCGCAACTGACGTATTTAAAGTACCAGCAGTGACTGAAGTATCAGACAAAGGCTTTACGCTTGCGCAAAAAATGGTTGGTAAAGCATGTAACGTTGCCGGTATTCGCCCAGGCCAATACTGTGAACCTAAAATGACCACGGTTGGCTCGCAAGATACAACAGGTCCTATGACGCGTGATGAGCTTAAAGACTTAGCCTGTTTAGGTTTCTCTGCAGATTTAACAATGCAGTCTTTTTGTCATACATCGGCTTACCCTAAGCCAATCGATGTAAACACGCACCATACGCTTCCTGATTTTATTATGAATCGTGGCGGTGTATCGCTTCGCCCTGGTGATGGTGTAATTCACTCATGGTTAAACCGTATGTTATTACCAGATACCGTAGGTACGGGTGGTGATTCACATACACGTTTCCCATTAGGTATTTCATTCCCAGCAGGTTCGGGGGCGGTAGCGTTTGCAGCTGCAACGGGTGTAATGCCACTAGATATGCCTGAATCAATTTTGGTTCGCTTTAAAGGTGAAATGCAACCGGGTATCACTTTACGTGATCTTGTACATGCTATCCCTTACTTCGGTATCAAAGAAGGCCTATTAACGGTTGAGAAAAAAGGTAAAATTAACGAATTCTCTGGTCGCATACTAGAAATCGAAGGGGTTGAGCACTTAACGGTTGAGCAAGCGTTTGAGCTATCAGATGCATCAGCAGAGCGTTCAGCTGCTGGCTGTACTGTTAAACTTTCTAAAGAGTCTATCAGCGAATACCTTGAGTCTAATATTGTTATGCTTAAGTGGATGATTTCTGAAGGTTACGGCGATGTACGTACGATTGAACGTCGTGTTACTGCAATGCAAGACTGGTTAGCAAACCCAGAACTAATGGAAGCTGATAAAGACGCAGAGTACAAACACGTACTTGAAATCGACCTTGCTGAGATTAAAGAGCCAGTACTGTGTGCGCCAAATGACCCAGATGACGCGCGTTTACTTTCTGATGTTACTGGCGAGAAAATCGACGAAGTATTCATCGGTTCTTGTATGACTAACATTGGTCACTTCCGTGCTGCAGGTAAATTACTCGATGGCTTTAGCGGTCGTATCCCAACTCAACTTTGGGTAGCTCCACCAACGAAGATGGATAAAGACCAACTAACTGACGAAGGTTACTACGGTATCTTTGGCCGTGTTGGTGCACGCATCGAAACGCCAGGGTGTTCTCTGTGTATGGGTAACCAAGCACGTGTTGCGGACAAAGCAACGGTTGTTTCTACCTCAACACGTAACTTCCCTAACCGTTTAGGTACAGGGGCAAATGTATTCTTAGCATCAGCTGAGCTTGCTGCAGTAGCGGCAATTTTAGGTAAATTACCTACACCCGCTGAATACCAAGAATACGCAGCGAAAATCAACGCAACGGCTGCAGATACATACCGTTACTTGAACTTCCACCGTATGCCTCAGTACACTAAAAAGGCAGACAACGTAATTATTCAGCAAGCTGTATAATTTATAGAGTGTGTTTAAAAAACCCGCTTTGGCGGGTTTTTTATTGTTCAAATAAAATATTAGATAGATAATGCTTAATTCGCTGCATGATTGTATTAACTTTCGTTAAATGTCGTCATTGATATGGTTAATAAAGCAAAAAATCCTCTCTATATGCATTAAAATCCTCGGCAATATTATCATTATTATAAGCAGGATTTTATGACTACATTAAACAACCAGAACCTTCTGCAACTTCGTTTTATTAACCAAGCAAATATTGATTTGGTTAAGCCTTCTTTTGATAACCTACCTGCAAATCCGTATGCAGACGGTGAATTTCGTAAGCGTCGTTACTCGGTAATTAAATTTCAAAATGGTGAGCTAAAACTTCAAGCTGCCAAAGCGTTTGTTCAAGACGATTCTATTAATACCTTTCAGGGTAATGTTGAGCGTACTTATGAAAACTTAGAGCAGAGCTTACTTGAGTCTCAGGGTATGAAAAGCATTGTAAGTGAGTTTTGTGAGCTTACCGGCATTGATGAAGACCGTGATATTGAAATACATCAATTTAGAATGCTTGCCATTGATAGCGATACGCCTGCAGCCCCAGAAGGTGTGCATCAAGATGGGTTTGAGCATGTTTGTGTATGTGGTGTTTCACACGAAAACCTTGAGGGCGGCGAACTGCTAGTATACGAAAACAAGCAAGCTGAACCGTGTTTTAAAATGGAAATTAAAGACGGTATGTTTGCACTAATTAATGACCGTCAGGTATGGCATAACGCCACGCCAATGAACAAAATTGATGCTAACAAACCAGGTTACCTGGATTGCTTTGTACTAACTGCTTAAGAGAAATAAAATGAATTTAATGCAATTGCGCGCGCAATTTCCTGCTTTAATGCAAACCGTTGATGGTAAGTCACCAATATTTTTAGATGGCCCAGGCGGCTCTCAAGTGCCGCAGTCTGTATTAAATGCAATGACTGCTTATTTAGGGCACTACAACTCAAACTTAGGCGGTGCGTTTTTTTCAAGTGATAAAACGGTTGAGCTGATGGCGAATGCGCGTCAAGCCGCGGCTGATTTGTTAAATGCGCCCAGTGCACAAAATATTGTGTTTGGCCCTAACATGACTAGCCTGACCTTTAGCTTTAGCCGTGCTATTTCACGCGATTGGCAAGCAGGTGATGAGATTATTGTGACCAATGCTGATCATTTTTCAAATGTGTCGTCATGGCAGCAAGCCGCAGAAGATAAAGGCGTTAAGGTTCAAACCGCTTTAATTAACGAGGCTGATTGCAGCTTAGATATGGCGCATTTTGAAAGCCTATTAAACAGTAATACTAAATTAGTTGCCGTTACGTATGCCTCAAACACCACGGGATCTATTAACGACATTAAACGTATTATAGAGCTTGCTCATAATGTGGATGCGTTGGTGTATGTTGATGCGGTGCATTATGCGCCACATGAACTGATTGATGTACAAGCGTTAGGTTGCGACTTTTTAGCTTGTTCTGCATATAAATTTTTTGGCCCGCACTTAGGCATGGTTTATGGTAAAACTGAGCACTTAGAAGGGTTTACACCTTATAAAGTAGAGCCAGCAAAAGATGTTGCACCAGGTCGTTGGGAAACCGGCACACAAAGTTTTGAGGCACTTGCAGGCTTTATTGCGGCGGTTGATTACATAGCGGCGATTAGCAAACTTGATGACAGTCACTCACGCCGAGAAAAATTACGTGTTGCGTTTGCTAAAACAAAACAACATGAAATGGCATTGAGTGAATACTTTTTAACGCGTTTAGTTAATTACCCGCGTATTAAGCTATTTGGCATTGATGATCTTGAGCGCTTAAATGAGCGTACGCCAACGTTTGCTTTAACCTTTGAAGGGCTAGAGCCGCGTGAGGTGTCTGAGTTTTTAGGTAAACAGCATATTTGTGTGTGGGATGGTAATTTTTATGCACAAGGCTTATGCAAGCAGTTAGGCGTACTTGATAAAGGCGGCGTAGTGCGTATTGGCTGTATGCATTACAACACAACAGCTGAGCTAGATAAGTTATTTGATTTATTTGATGAGCTACTAGGTTAAAGCCTTACCCATTTAGCACTTTAAAAGCCATAAGTAAAAAACTTGTGGCTTTTTTATTGTCTGATTACTTAGCTTTTTGGCGTTCCATAAATTTGCTCTGCTCGATTAAACAAAACCCATGAGGTTAAAATATACTTATCGTTTGATACTGGCTTATTGCCTCTATGTGTATGCGTAAAGTAGCCTGGGGCAACCACCATACTGCCCTTTTTAGGGGCTATTTTACGATTTTGATAATAAAACTCGGTTTCTCCGCCTTCTTCAACATCATTTAAATAAAACATAAATAACAACACCCGATGCAGTGCTTCATTATGCTGTAGCTGCGGATACACCTCACTGTGCCAATACGGATAACCGCCTTTATTTACTTCGTATTTTTGCGCTTGAATATTACCGAGTCTAAAAATTTGCTGCACCAATAAGGGGAGTTGTGGTTTACCTACCTCGTCATAGTTGGCGTGAGTTAAATCAACCGGTTGTCCTGTTTTTGGGTGGTATACCTTTAAACCAAATGCCCCAATCATCATAAAAATATGTTCTTCAATGTAGTTGAAAACATACTGTGCAGTGGTTTGTTGAATATGTTTTAATTGTTCTGCGTATTCAGGATGATTGTTTAGGTATAAGTCGTGGCTATCTTTTTTATTAAGATCAACACCGCCCGATGTCATCCCTTGTTTAATATGCGGGCTTTGAGAAAAGGTAGTGATAAAGTTATCGCAAAATTCATTACTGAGCGCGTTGTCATACACGCGGATAAAGTCCGTCATGAGTTACCTGTTTAATTATTATTGGATTATTATGTTTACTGAAAAAGTGATACCGCGTTTTAGCGAAACGGATGCACTCGGACACATCAACAATACCGTACTCCCCGTATGGTTTGAAGCGGCCCGAGTACCTATTTTTAAATTTTTTACGCCAGATCTAAATCCACACAACTGGAAGTTAATCATTGCTAAAGTTGAAGTGTCGTTTGTTGGCGAACTATTTTATGCCCATGAGGTGACAATTAACACTAGCATAGAGCAAATTGGCAATAGTTCATTTGTGATCCGCCAAGAAGCATGGCAGCAAGATAAGTGTTGCGCCATTGGTAAAACGGTGATGGTACGTTATGACTTTGCTAGCAAAACAAAGCAACCACTTTCGACTGATGAAAAAGCCGCATTAACACAGCACCTTGTAGCAGTTAGTTAATCGCAGCTTAACTATGACAAGCTGGATGTTTAGTTAAATATTGCCCCAAGGCAATGACTTGTTTTTCTGAAAAGCGCAGCCCAAGCTTTGTTCGTCGCCAAAGTATATCTGCGCTGGTTCTTGCCCATTCATGGTTTACTAAGTAATCAACTTCTTGCGCATACAGACCATGACCAAAGTGATAACCTAAATCACCGATTGATTGGCTGTTCCCCAGTAATTGATAACTAAGCGTGCCATAGCTGCGAACCATACGTTTTAATGTGTCGATTGCCAGCCAAGGGTAGCTACTTTCTAACTGAGCGGTAAGGTATGTTTGGTTACTAAAGTCGCCGCCTGGTAAAGGGGCATCTTTGGTCCAAGAGCCACTCATCTTTGGGTAAAAAGGCGCTAACTTATTAACGGCGTTTTCTGCAAGCTTTCGATAGGTAGTAATTTTACCACCAAACACACTTAATAAAGCGGCATGATCGGTGTCGTTGTTTAATATCAGCTTGTAATCGCGGGTGACGGCTTGAGCATCTGTTGATTTGTCATCTAATAGTGGCCGCACCCCACTAAAGCTGTGCACAATATCGGCCGCGCTTATTGCGTTGTTAAAGTAATGGTTAGTGATACTGATGAGGTACTGTATTTCTTGCTCACTAATTTTTACATCAGTAATATCGCCGGTGTACTCTTCATCTGTGGTGCCAATCAGTGAGTAATCTTGCTCATAAGGAATGACAAATACAATGCGATTATCTTTATTTTGTAAAATATAGGCAGCTGGCTCATTGTGGAGTCGGGGCACTACAATATGACTGCCTTTCACGAGGCGAATAGTGTGCGGTGTGGGCTGGGTAAATACATCTTCAAATAGTGACGCGACCCATGGGCCTGCGGCATTTACAACACTTTTTGCCTTTATATTTAGGTGCTGCTTGCTGGCTTGTTGCTGTAAAATCACATCCCAATAATCTGCGTTACGCGTTGCTTTAATGCAGCGGGTGCGTGTTGCAATGGTGGCGCCTAAATTATGAGCAGCTTGGGCGTTTAAAATCACTAAACGCGCGTCATCAACCCAGCCATCGACGTATTCAAAGCCATGGGTTATACTGTTGTTAAGTATACTATTGCTGTCAAATTTAATCGTTTTTGAGGCAGGTAAGGTGTCACGTTTCGCTAGGTGATCGTAAATAAATAACCCCACACGAATCATCCAAGAAGGACGTAAGTGTGCTTGGTGCGGTAGCCTAAAAGAAAGCGGCCACATAATATGCGGCGCTTTTTTTAATAGCACTTCACGTTCACCTAATGCCTCTCTTACCAATCTAAATTGATAATTCTCTAAATAGCGCAGCCCGCCATGAATAAGCTTACTGCTATTAGAGGAAGTGGCTGAGGCTAAATCGTTTTGTTCACACAATAATACTTTTAAACCGCGACCACTGGCATCGGCTGCTATTCCGGCGCCATTAATACCGCCGCCAATAATGAGTAAGTCATATTCGTTGTCGTGTGCGCTCATAGATTTTACTCACTCTCGCCGTCAGTGCTATTAGAAAGTCTAACTTGTGCAATGCAATGTAGCCACTTTGCGTATAAATCGTTGCGCTCTTCACTGCTCATGGTCGGTTCAAAGCGACGATCGCTTTTCCACATGCTGGCAAGCTGCGCAGTTGATTCATAAAGCCCAGTTTGCAAACCGGCTAAGTAAGCAACCCCTAACGAAGTGGTTTCGGTTAGAGTAGGGCGCTCAACGCTTGCGCCTAAAATATTGGCTAAAAACGCCATTGCCCAATTATTATTTGCCATGCCGCCATCAACTCTTAGAATACTAGGGCGGAGTCCGTCACCTTCCATGGCTTTTTGTAGATCTTTGGTTTGATAACCCACCGACTGCAAGGCAGCTGCAACAATAGTGCTAATGCCTGAGTCTCGGGTTAGGCCCAAAATTGCGCCTCGGGCATTTGCATCCCAATAGGGCGCACCTAAGCCTGTAAACGAGGGAACCAAGAATACCCCATGATCCAAGGGAACATCTTTGACGAGGGCTTCACTTTCTCCCGCGTTTTCTAATAACTTTAAGCCTTCTACTATCCACTGCATGGTGGCACCAGCCATAAAAATACTGCCTTCAATCGCATAGGAGGGTTTGCCGTTGAGCCGATACGCAAGAGTGGTTAATAAACGATTATTTGATTTTAGTGCTTTATCACCCGTGTTAAGCATTAAAAAGCAGCCTGTTCCGTAAGTACTTTTTGCCATACCTTCTTCAAAACAAGCTTGACCAATTAAGGCGGCTTGTTGATCGCCTGCTATACCGCAAATTGGAATTTCACCACCAAGTAGCTCGCTTGCAGTCACCCCAAAGTCAGCCGCTGAGTCCATTACCTCAGGTAGCATCGACGCTGGAATATTAAATAAAGCCAGTAACTCTTCATCCCAGCATTGCTGATGAATGTTAAACAGTAATGTACGAGAGGCATTGGTAGCATCGGTTTTGTGAGCTTTACCGTTAGTGAGTTGCCATAGCAAGTAGGTATCTATCGTACCAAATGCTAGTTCACCTGCGTGTGCTTGCTCTTTAGCGCCTTTGACGTTATCTAAAATCCAACGAATTTTGGTTGCAGAAAAGTAAGGATCGAGCACTAAACCGGTTTTATCATTCACCATTTGTGTATGCCCAGCATGACGTAAATTATCGCAATAGTCACTGGTACGTCGGTCTTGCCACACAATCGCATTGTAGATAGGTTGCCCGGTTTTTTTATTCCACACTAAGGTGGTTTCTCGTTGGTTAGCAATGCCAATGGCAATAATGTCGGCGGCAGTGACTTGTTGCTGCGATAATACGTTTTTAACGCTGCTTAATACGGTTTGCCAAATATCTACAGGGTCATGTTCAACCCAACCATTTTTCACAAAGTGTTGAGGGAAGGTTTGTTGAGCCGTGTCAAAAACCTCGGCATCTTTAGTGTATAAAATAGCTCGAGAGCTTGTCGTTCCTTGGTCAATCGAGAGTATGTATTTAGACATAAAAAATAGTGTTGTTTAATTTAGATAAAGACAGCTTGTCTTTAAGCTAAACGAATAGCAATGCTTTTGCACCATAATGGTTAAAATTATAGATGAGCGAAAGGTAGGAGAGAGGTGAACACTCAATTCTGGCGCCTACAATTTAATAGGCGCCAAATAACAACAATTAATTAGCATCCGTTAATTGTTGATGTAGCCAATCTTTTAATACCATTCGGTCGTGTTTTAACTGCTGCATGGCTTCGTCATCTATGGGTGAGTCTTGTAGCTCAAGTACTCGAATTTCTTTATCGATTTCATTATATTGCTTTGCTTTGGTTGCAAAGTTTTCATCGTTTGCATTAAGTTTTGCAATAGTTTGCGTGTAATCAGGAAAATCTTTGGTTAATGAATGGTCTTCGCCTAACATAGGTTACTCCTTAAATGGCTGTTGCATAATGCACGTCACGTTATATAAAAATGATCAGTGACTTGGGGTGACCCCATACAACAGAGCTTGGGCTGATCTAAAATAAATCAACCGTTATTGGTTGTTAGTGTGTCTATTTATGTTTGTTGGGCTGCAAAACGCTGACACCTGCAAAGGCTTCAGTTAGAATATGCCTGCGACAGGCCCTAATTACTTTGAGTACTTTATTGCATGCTTTTAATGATCGATAACTACGACTCGTTCACCTATAACTTGGTACAGTATTTTCAGCGCTTAGATCAAGACGTGTTGGTAAAACGTAACGACCAAATAACGCTGAGTGAGATCAAACAGTTAAACCCAGATCATATTGTGATTTCTCCAGGGCCTAAAAACCCGACTGAAGCGGGAGTGTCGTTATCTGTGGTAGAGCAGTTTAAAGGAGTTTATCCTATATTAGGTATTTGTTTGGGGCACCAAACCATTGCTCAAGTGCTAGGTGGTAAAGTAGTGCGAGCTAAACAGGTTATGCATGGCAAAACATCGCCTATTTATCATCAGCATCAAGGTATGTTTAAAGGTTTACCTAACCCGCTGACAGTGTGCCGCTACCATTCTTTAATTGTTGAAGCACACTCATTGCCTAAAGAACTAGAAGTCACAGCGTGGACTCAAAGCAACACTGGGCAGCGTGATGAAATTATGGGATTATTACATAACGAGCTCGCGCTCGAAGGCGTGCAATTTCATCCTGAAGCAATTTTGACAGAGCAAGGCTTAGCTTTACTTGATAACTTTTTAACACGCTTCTAGGCTTATACCTGCAAGCTATTTACTTTTTCCCTAAGATAGAGCTTATGACTGACACATTGCAGCAACAGCGTATTGTTAACGTGCTACATCAACGAGCGCATGATTTGCTACTGGGTCATAGTTTTGCCAACCAGCAAATAGGCTTTATTCATACCTTAGATCTCAATGATGGTAAACCGGTTAAAAATCGTACCTTATTAGAAGTTGAAGTGGCCGCTCAGCAAAAGCGTCAACAAAAAAGTACTTCACATCAAAAGTTACAGGCAAAAACCAGTCAAAAATTACATACGGTTATTGAAACCGTGATTGCTAAACGTCTTGAAGACATCGATTTTGTTATTAAAGACACCATTGGCATAGAAGATAACGTGTGCGCCATACTTGATATACTGGCTACTCGCGCCGCCTCGGTTGGCCGTTTAGAGCCGCTAGTTAACGATTTAAACTGGCTTGGACGAGAGCTGGTTACCTTAGTTAATTTACCTTTTTATCGTAAGCAACGCAGTAAAGGCACCTCAGTCAAAGTAGATACCCCAGCGTTGGCATTACGTTATTTGGGCTTAGATAACCTGCAACTTGTAGTGCCTACTTTTGCAGTGCGCCATTGGATGCCACATAGCACAGAACCCTTCACGTTATTAAAGCGCAGGTTAAAAGACAACACCATGTCGTGTGCAATTGCAGCGCAAACGCTTGCCCAGCTTAACGGGGTAAACCCAATGCATGCGTTTACATTGGGCATGTTACTTAATGTAGGGCAAATTGCTTTAGTGCGCTTATACCTAAAAGTGTTTGATCAGGTATGGCAGCGCAAAGTACTGCGTGCTCGTGAAGAAGGTGATAAAAACTTACACACCGCGCTATTAGAGCTAAAACCAGATCCGTTATTTTTAACAACACTGCTACACGAAAAATCACTGCTTGTTAGCGCTAAGGTGATTGAGAGCATGTCATTTAAATATTTGCCGTTTGACAGTGCTATGCAGCAGTTAGTGAATGGAGTAGCAAAGGGCGATAGTTTATTGCCATTAGCGCAAGTAATTTTAAAAGCGCGTTGTTACTCTCAATACTTAAATTTAAAAGAGCACCAGCTTATTGAAGACGATGAATTACAAAGCTGGTTTAGCTATTATCAGTTCACTAAAAAAGAGTTAGATACCTTACAAACGGGTAATTTTACTAATTTGGCACTCCAAATCGATTAAATCTGTTAATTTTTTTGCGACTATTCATTCACTTTAATTCTACTTCTTCATGTGCTGTTGGTTTATAAGCGCCATGCCTTTTTCGTTGTAGAGGCGCTTACTAAGGTAAGCATGCGTTATTTTTAGCTGCCAAATAGTTATTCACTATCTATGAAATAATATCTTAAGCCCTTTATTTTAAAGGGGTACATGAAAGTTTTTGAAGAGACATAACTCCAAATTTCTGAAATAATGAGCGCCTGAAAATTGAACCACAACGTAGTTTCAGGCAAATATAATCGTATTAATTTTGCCCACCTATTTGGTTATTAACAATAATCACACCCCTATTCTACTGCTTTGTGATGCACACAATTAAGAGGAAATAAAATGACAGTCAATCGCGAATTATTTGATCACGTAATGGTTCCTAACTACGCACCTTCAAGCGTAATTCCAGTTCGAGGCGAAGGCTCTCGTGTATGGGATCAACAAGGACGAGAGTTTATCGACTTTGCTGGTGGTATTGCCGTTAACTGTCTTGGCCATTGCCATCCTGCATTAGTAGGTGCATTAAAAGAGCAGGGCGAAAAAATTTGGCATTTATCTAATGTAATGACCAATGAGCCAGCGCTTCGCTTAGCTAAGAAAATGGTTGATGCGACTTTTGCAGAAAAAGTTTACTTTGCAAACTCAGGCGCAGAAGCAAACGAAGCGGCACTTAAATTAGCGCGTCGTTTTGCGCTTGATAAATTTGGCGCGGAAAAGTCGCAAATTATCGCCTTTAATAAAGGTTTCCATGGTCGTACCTTCTTCACGGTTACTGTAGGCGGTCAAGCGGCTTACTCTGACGGTTTTGGTCCTAAGCCAGGCGACATTGTTCATTGTGACTACAATGACCTTGCCGCATTTGAAGCGTTGATTAGCGATAACACCTGTGCGGTAATGATGGAGCCAATTCAAGGCGAAGGCGGTATCATTTCGCCAACTGACGAATTTGCTCAAGGCGTTCGTGATTTATGTACTAAGCACAATGCATTGCTAATTTTTGATGAAGTGCAATCAGGTGTTGGCCGTACAGGTGAGCTATATGCATACCAAGGTTTAAACGTAGTGCCTGATATTTTAACTTCAGCAAAAGCTCTCGGTGGCGGTTTCCCAATTGGCGCTATGCTAACAACCACTGAAATTGCACAGCACCTCAAAGTAGGTACTCATGGTTCTACTTACGGCGGTAACCCATTAGCGTGTGCAGTTGCAGAAGCCGCATTTGATACTGTAAATAACCCAGATGTTTTAGCGGGCGTTAAAGCAAAGTCGGCGTTATTTACTGAGCTATTAAATGCCATTAACGATAAGTACAACGTATTTAGTGAAATTCGTGGCCAAGGTTTATTAATTGGTGCTGTAGTAAACGAGCAATACAAAGGCCGTGCAAAAGAGTTTTTAGTTGCCGGTACTGAGCATGGCTTAATGTCATTGGTTGCTGGTGCTGATGTGGTTCGTTTCACTCCTTCTTTAGTCATACCTGAAGCGGATATTCGCGAAGGTATGGCACGCTTTGAAAAAGCAGTAGCCCACGTTGTAAATGCGTAATTGCTAATTCAACTGCTTTAGGGGCAAACGTAGTTTGCCTTGCAGTTCCTATTTACCGTTATATATAAGGGAGTAAGCGGATTCATGATGATCCTTCGCCCAATCCAAAAAAGTGATTATGCAGCTTTAGTAACCATCGCCGACGAGTCGGGACATGGCTTTACTTCTTTGCCTAATAATGAAGAGTTATTACAAAAGAAGATAGCGCATTCAGTTAACTCATTTACAAAAACAACATCACAACCAGGTGATGAGGGTTACTTATTTGTTCTTGAAGATACTGAAACTGGTGAAGTAGTCGGTACTTCAGGTATTGAAGCCGCAGTTGGCTTAGATGACGCATTTTATCATTATCATTTGAGTAAAGTGATTCACTCTTCGCGCACGCTAGATGTGTATAAAGCGGTAGATATTCTCACCCTTTGTAATGACTACACTGGGGCGACAGAGCTGTGCACACTGTTTTTAAAAGACGGCTATCGTAAAAATTGTAACGGTAAGCTGCTTTCAAAAGCGCGTTTTATGTTTATAAAACAGCATCAACAGCGCTTTGCACAAACCGTTATTGCAGAAATGCGCGGTGTATCTGACGAAAACGGTAGTAGCCCATTTTGGCAGTGGCTTGAAGAGCACTTTTTCTCTATGGACTTCCCAACGGCAGATTATCTGACGGGAATAGGGCAAAAAGTATTTATTGCTGAGCTTATGCCTAAATACCCAATTTACGTCAACTTATTGAGTAAAGACGCGCAAGCGGTTATAGGTCAAGTGCATGACAATACGCGCCCTGCAATTCAACTATTGAAAAGTGAAGGTTTTACTTTTAATGGTTACGTTGACATTTTTGATGCGGGTCCAACCGTTGAAGCAAAAGTAGATAACATTGCGACAATTCGCAATGCACAAAACTTTAGCGTTGAAATTGGCGAAATGACAGGCGATACCATGGTGTTGTTAGCCAATGACAAACTTGAAGACTTTAGAGCAACAGTAGCGCCAATGGCATTTGACGAGCGCTCAAACAGCCTGGTATTAACACAGCAACTTGCTGATGCATTACATTTGAAATCGGGCGATTTTGTTACTGCTACCCCAGTTTAATTTAGGAGAAAGTATATGACTCATCCTGCACAATTTATTAATGGTCAATGGTCACCAGGCCAAGGCACAGAATTTAACTCAGTTAACCCTGCAAATAACGATGTTATTTGGCAGGCATCAGCTGCAAGCGCTGAGCAAGTAGATAGCGCGGTAGCCTCTGCGCGTGAAGCATTTTATAGCTGGGCTGATAAAAGCTTTGCGCAGCGCTTAGAAATTGTAAAAACCTTTGCTGCAACGTTAAAAGAGCATAGCGAAGAGTTGGCTGTGGCAATAGCTCAAGAAACAGGTAAGCCACTTTGGGAAACGCGTACTGAAGCGGGTGCCATGGTCGGAAAAATTGCCATTGCTGAAAAAGCATTTTTAGAGCGTACCGGCGACGTTGAAAACGCGATGCCGCAAGGCCGTGCGATGATCCGCCATAAGCCACACGGTGTTGTTGCTGTATTTGGTCCTTATAACTTCCCTGGGCATTTACCAAATGGCCACATTGTACCTGCACTTTTAGCTGGTAATACCGTGGTATTTAAACCGTCTGAACTAACACCTATGGTGGCTGAGCTAACCCTTAAACTATGGGAAAAAGCCGGTTTACCAGCAGGGGTTATTAACCTTGTACAAGGTGAAGTTGAAACAGGTAAAGCATTGGCATCACACAAAGGCATTGATGGTTTATTCTTTACTGGGTCTTCTCGTACGGGTCATATTTTACATGAGCAGTTCGCAGGTCAACCAGGTAAGATTTTAGCGCTTGAAATGGGTGGTAATAATCCGCTGATCGTTAAAGATGCAGAAGATACGCTTGCTGTTGTGCACGATATTGTGCAATCTGCGTTTATCTCAAGCGGCCAACGCTGTACGTGTGCGCGTAAATTGTTTTTACCAACAGGTGCTAAAGGCGATGAAATTTTAGCTCGCCTAATTACAGCGACTAAAGCAATCAAAGTTGGTAACTATGACGATGCTGACCAACCATTTATGGGCTCTATGATTTCAACGGCCGCTGCCGCTGGAATGGTTAAAGCACAAGATGAGTTAAAGGCCATGGGTGGCGAAGTGCTAGTTGAACTTAAGCACACAGCAAACACTGGTTTTGTTACACCGGGTATCATTGAGTGTACAAATATCAATGACTTCCCAGATGAAGAGCATTTTGGTCCGCTTCTAAAAGTATTCCGTTTTGATGACTTTGACCAAGCAATTGATAAAGCAAACGACACGAGCTTTGGTTTATCAGCAGGCCTACTCAGTGATAACCAAGCCGATTACGATCATTTCTTACGTCGTATCCGTGCAGGTATTGTTAACTGGAACCGTCCAATTACCGGTGCATCAAGTGCAGCGCCGTTTGGCGGTATTGGTGCTTCAGGTAACCACAGAGCAAGCGCTTATTATGCCGCTGACTACTGTGCATACCCTGTTGCGTCTGTGGAGCTTGAAAAAGTAACCATGCCAGCAACATTAAGCCCAGGTTTAAAAATCGATTAATCGATTTTTAAACTAGTAATAAATCACTAAAAAAGCAGCTTCGGCTGCTTTTTTAGTACTGCAATCTCACAAAGCTAGCAATTATCAGTGCTTTCTGCTTAAATTAAACAACCAGTATTTTCGAGGTAAGTAGACAATGGTTTTAAACAGGCAAGGGTACGATGACTTAATAATGTACCTAACTCAGAACTTAGCGTTGTTTGAAAAACCAGGTGAAATAAAGCCAGGTGCACCAACGGTTATTGAGTTAATCGAAGATGTAATTGCCGAAAATGTCATACGCATTTGTCAACAACACCCCGATCTATCTACAGAGCAGCGTAGTCAAATTGTACGCGAAGTTGATGGCATTGTTTACGACTTACAAGAAGTACTCAGCAGTGTGACTTCTCACACCGCCACAGTTGAACAGCATGCTTTTATTGATGAGTTTGCAGGGCTAGTCAAAAACTTATTTGATAACGCTATTAGTTAATATTTCCCCCTTTAAAACCACGCTTTATTCGCTATTTAATTTTAAATGCGTGCGAGTGTCTGCGTGTAATGAATATAAATTATTGAGATAAAACAATGCAAGCAAATGTAAAATGGGTTGAAGGTAATACTTACATCGGTCGCTCTAATAGCAATCATAATGTCGTGTTTGATGCGGGCAGTGACGGAGCAGCACCTAGCCCAATGGAAATGGTATTGATGTCGGTTGGTGGTTGTTCATCGGTTGATGTGGTGAGTATTTTAAAAAAAACTAAGCAAGAGTTCTCATCAGTAGATGTGCAGTTAACCGCTGAACGAGCAGAAACAGCCCCGCGCGTGTTCACCAAAATTAATTTACACTTTGTTGTAACCGGTAATAATGTATCTGAAAAGCACCTAGAAAGAGCGGTTTCGCTTTCGGCAGAAAAGTATTGTTCAGTTGCATTAATGCTTGATAAAACAGTAGAAATTACCCACAGCCATGAAGTTGTTCAAGAACAGGCAAAATAACGCTTTTTCCGTGAGTAAAATTCGTATAAAATCCGCGAACTTTTCATTCTGCAGGTGCAGATTTCACTAATTTATAGGTTGGTTTATATGAACAAACCCTTCGATAAACTTAAACTTCATGGCTTTAATAATTTAACTAAAAGCCTAAGCTTTAGTATTTACGATATTTGCTATGCAAAAACAGAGCAACAACGTAAAGAATATATAGAATATATCGATGAGCAGTATAGTGCAGATAGACTAACCGACATTTTAGGTGATGTGGTTGATATTATTGGTGCCAATATTTTAAATATTGCACGTCAAGATTACGAGCCACAAGGTGCCAGCGTAACTATCTTGGTTTCAGAAGAGCCAGTAGAAGAGCAGCAAAATTATGATGCTGATGAAGCACCAGGGCCGTTACCTGACTCAGTGGTTGCACACCTTGATAAAAGTCACATTTGTGTTCACACGTACCCTGAAGCACACCCTGATGATGGTATTTGTACTTTCCGTGCTGATATTGAAGTATCAACCTGTGGCATTATTTCGCCGCTTAAAGCGTTAAACTTCTTAATCCATAGCCTTGAGTCTGATGTGGTAACGATTGATTACCGTGTGCGTGGTTTTACCCGTGATGTAAACGGCGTTAAACATTACATTGACCATGCAATTAATTCGATTCAAAACTTCATGACAGAAGATACCAAAGAAGCGTACCAAATGATGGACGTGAACGTGTATCAAGAAAACCTGTTCCATACCAAAATGATGCTAAAAGAGACCGATTTAAATACGTATTTATTTGGTTTATCTACTGATGATTTGTCAGATGACGAAGAAGAAGAGATTCGCTCAAAACTAACGCGTGAAATGCAAGAAATATTCTATGGCCGTAACCTGCCAGATACAGAATAATAGCAACGAATTAAATAAAAATGGCGCTCATTGAGCGCCATTTTTATTTGTCTGAGAAAGCTCAAGTAAATGAGCAGGGCTTTTGTAAAAAATACTTGCTTAGCTAAGCATGCTGTACAGTAACGCACACACAGCTAATGAACCGACAGCCAGTACAAATAAGGTACTTAAACGATTACGGTACTTTTGTAAGCTAGGCACTTTGTAAACTGCAATCATTGGCATAATGAATAAAATCATCGCAATGATTGGGCCTGATAACTGATCCATCATATCTAGTATGCTTGGGTTTTTAACCGCGCAGAACCAAATAGCGAAAAACATCAGTACCGCACCCACTTTGTCAGCCACTTTAGGGCTCATGCTTGAGTGTTTAGTCACTAACCCAGTAAAGCTTTCGCGCGCCCCTAAAAAGTGACCTAAAAACGACGACATAATAGCAATAAAGGCAACCAAAGGTCCCAGCGTTGCAATAAATGAGTTTTCTGTAATATTAGCTAAGTAAGACAAAACAGAGACGTTTGCCGCTTTGGCTTCTGCCATTTGCTCACCTGTAAGCGATAACACACACGAGAATACAAATAACAAAACAAAGGTGATCAGTAATAAGCTGGTACGTTTTAGAATTGCTTCTGACTTAGACGTTGCTAGTTCACCGTAGTGACTGCGTTGTTTATTAACAAAGCTTGAAATAGCCGCTGCATGGCTAAACGAAAATACAATAATAGGAATTGATAACCAAAGTGTTTTACTAAAGCTGCCAAGTTCAGGCAAGCTTGTATCGGGCATTTGCCAGCTTGGGATTAAATACAAAGACAAAAAGAATAAAATACCTACTAACGGGTAAACTAAAATAGCAAAGGCGCGCAGCATTAAGCGCTCACCGCCCATCATTAAGCCAATCATTAGCGCAACTAAAATACCCGATAAAGCAACGCGTGACGGCGACTCCATCCCTAATTGATTGACCATAAAGCTGTCTACCGTATTGGTTAAGCCCACACCGTAAATAAGCAAAATAGGGAAAATCGATAAAAAGTATAACAAGGAGATCAGTCGACCCGCATTTACGCCAAAGTGCTCTTCTACTACATCGGTAAAGTCAGCCTCTTTATTTTTTGACGATAATACAAAACGCGCCAAACCACGGTGCGCCAAAAAGGTCATTGGAAAGGCTAAGCTTGCTAGAATAATCAGCGGCCAGAACCCGCCTATACCAATATTGATAGGTAAAAATAAAATGCCCGCGCCCACTGCGGTGCCAAAAAGGCTCAGTGTCCACTGCGTATCATGTAGGTTCCATTTTGACGTGTGTGTGTCTTGTGATGATGCATTTGAAAGCGTTGCACCTTGAGATGTTGTCATGTGTGTGTATCCATTATTTATAATAATAATTGCGCCGAAGAATATAGTTTTTAGGCACTCATTTCATGTGTTTTTATGTCTTGGATATAAATTTGTTGTAGCGTATTAGTTACTGACTGTCACGAATACGAAACAGCGTTTAAAAGCTGCGCAATTAGTGTAGGAATATGCCGCGAAATGCGTGAATAATGTTCACTTTTTTGAGTTAAGAGTGTGGGGAATATATTTATATGTATTTGTTAAAGTGCTAAGTGCTTGTTGGGTTTCGTTCCACTCAACCCAACCTACGGTGTTTAAATTGCCATTGAGCTACTCGCGACTCTAAGCCCGTAGCTCGCAACTCTTAGCTTTTATTCTTCCACCGCACTCACTACAAAATACGGGTTCAAATATTCATCTTTGGTGTTATATAAAAGCGGGCTGCCATCAAGTTGAGTTACTTTTGCACCGGCTATTTCGGCGATGGCGTGGCCTGCTCCGGTATCCCATTCACAAGTTGGGCCTAAGCGCGGGTAAATGTCGGCGCTGCCTTCGGCGACTAAACACAGTTTGAGTGAGCTGCCTTTTGATACCATTTCAACCTCATCAAAGCGTTTTACAAATTCAGCTAAATCAGGGGAAGGGTGGGAGCGGCTACCTACAACACGAATAAGGCCTTTGTTAGGCTTGGTGGTAACTTTAAGCTCGATGCGCTCATCGCCTTTATCTTTAAAAGCACCAATGGCTTCGGCGGCTAAATAAGATACACCCAGTGCAGGGGCATCAACCACGGCTAAAACCGGTTTGCCATTTTCGATTAGGGCAATATTAACGGTAAACTCGCCGTTCTTTTTTATAAATTCTTTGGTGCCATCGATTGGGTCAACCAGCCAGTAGCTTTTCCATGTTTGGCGTACATCCCAACCAATATCGGCACTTTCTTCACTAAGCACAGGGATATCTGGGGTGAGCTCTTTTAGTCCTGCACTAATGATTTTATGAGCTGCTAAGTCGGCGTCGGTTACAGGGCTTTCATCGGCTTTGTACTCAACGTTAAAGTCTTTATTGTAAATACCCATAATCGCGCTGCCCGCTTTGCGGGCGAGAATAAGGGTTTCTTCTAGCAGTTCAGTGTGGTTCATTACATGGGCCTATAGTATATGCTGATGTTTTAGATACGTTATCAGTTGAGCTACCGATTGGTCTAGGGTGTTTTTACTGGTATCTAAAATTATTTCAGGATTAACCGGCGGCTGATAGGTTGAATCAATCCCGGTAAAGTGTTTAATTTCACCGGCGCGTGCTTTTTTGTATAAGCCTTTTGGGTCGCGGCTTTCGCACACCTCAAGAGGGGTGTCGATAAAAACTTCGATAAATTCACCTTCATCTACTAACTCACGAACCATGTCGCGCTCAGCTTTAAAAGGAGATATAAACGCAGTAAGGACTAACAAACCAGCGTCAACCATTAGCTTGGCTGTTTCGCCTACGCGGCGGATATTTTCAACGCGATCGGCATCACTAAAGCCCAAATCTTTACATAAACCATGGCGAACATTGTCGCCATCAAGTAGGTACGTGTGCGCACCTTGCTGATTGAGTGCCGCTTCTAGTGCATTAGCAACGGTGCTTTTACCTGAGCCAGAAAAACCAGTAAACCATAAAATAGCCGGCTTATGCTTTTTTTGTTTGCTGCGCTGTACTTTAGTGGTGGCGTAATTATGCCAAACAATATTGTTATCCATTTGCTGTGTCTCTTTATGCTATAAGCGCGGGCATTAAAACGGAAATACCAGCGGGATCAAAGTTAGTACGGTAATTGAATAAATAATAGAAAGGGGTAGCCCCATCATTACATAGTCTTTTAGTCGGTAGTTACCCGCGCTATAAACCATTAAGTTAGTTTGATAACCAAAAGGTGAAATAAAGCTGGCTGAGGCGCCAAATGCAACCGCCATAATAAACGGCAAAGGTTCTACGTTAAAGCCAATAGCCAATGAGTAGGCAACCGGAAACGAAAGTGCCGCTGCGGCGTTATTAGTGATCAATTCGGTAAATAACACCGTCATTAAAAAGATTGCGATAAACGCGCCATAAGGGCCAAAGTCGCCTAGCACTACAAACATGGCGTCTGATATTTGCCCAGCAAGGCCGGTGCCTATCATCAGTTTAGCTAAACCTATGGCACTACCTACTACGGCAAGTAACTCAATAGGAAAGCGGCGTTTTATTTCGCTCAGCTTAATCGTGCCACACATCATCAGCCCAATAAGTAACACTAACAAGCCTTTAACCAGCGGTACTGCACCTAAAATACTTAACCCCAGCACACCCGCAAAGCTTAACAACACAATATTTGATTGTTTTGCGTTGAGGTGGGTTTGTAAATCAAGCCCTGAAATATACACAAACTCGCGTTTTAAGTTCGTGAGGCTATAAAAGCTTTTTCCTGGTGCGAGGATTAATGAATCACCCGCTTGTAATCGCACTTGGCCAAGCCCACCTCGTAAACGGTCATGCCCACGGCGAATAGCAATAACGGCCGCATGAAACTGCTCTCTAAAGCGGGCTTCTTTTACCGTTTTGCCAATTAACTTAGACGACTGGCTAACCACAACTTCAACGAGGTGTTCAATGTCTTTCTCGTGTTTGTCGTGCACTACTTTTAATCCATCAAAGCGAGTGAGCAAAGGCACTGACTTTATATCGCCTACAAACAGCAGTATGTCGTCTTGTTGAATAATATGTTGGGGGGTCACGGCGCAAATGCGATTGCCATCGCGAATAATTTCAGCCAAAAACAAGTCTTTTAAATCGCGTAAACCGTTTTCTTCAACGGTGCGGTTTATTAGTTTAGAGCCGGTTTGTACTTTCCCTTCTAAATAAAAAGGCACCACCTCTTGGCTATTTTTACCATTGTCGGGCAGGCATTTTAGCATCACCAAAATAGTGATTAAGCCAACACTGAGTGCGCCTAAACCCACTAAGGTAAAATCAAAAAAGCCTAATGGTGCCATCCCCGCATCTACTGCAAAGCCATTTACGATTAAGTTAGTAGAGGTACCGATGAGTGTAATAGTACCGCCTAAAATTGCGGTGTACGACAAGGGTAGCAACAGCTTTGAAGGGGAGTGGTTTGGGTTATCTTTTATGGCGGTAATTAAAGAAGCAACCACCGCAGTATTGTTAGTAAAGGAAGACAAAAACGCCGTAGAAAGCCCAAGCTTGGTCACTGATTTTACTAAACTGCCACTGGATAACGATTTAGCTAAGCGTTGAATAAGCGTGGTTTTTTCTATCGCTATCGACACTAAAATTAATAACACTAAGGTGATTAATGATGGATTAGTATAATTAACCAGCATGCTTTCTAAGTCAATTAACCCCGCTAGGTAGCTGGTGCCTATGGCACTGACAAATAACCACGCAGGATTAATACGGGTGCCAAACAGGCACCCGACTAAAAGCAACATAATGCCTGTTAAAATGAGCTGTTCTACCATGCTTTAAATGTTCCTAACAGGCGTTCATTAATGTTATAGCTTTGAAATATCAAGCGCTTGCCAATGTGGAAAGTGCTTGCGTACGAGGGCATTAAATTCAACTTCAAAGTCGCTAAATTTACCCGCATTTTCTTCACTTTGCAGTACTTGCTCTATCATTCCTGCTGCAACCGTTAAGTTTGATAAACGGTCAATAAGAATAAACGAACCGGTTTCATGATTGTGATGGTACTGATCCGCTAAAATAGTCTCGGTCAGCTCCAGTGTTACAATCGCAATTTCGTTTAACTGTAATGAATCTGCGCTGCCATGCTCTAGGGTGTTTACATCAATAGTGTGGTCAATTTTTGTGACCGTGGCCGAGGTGTTTTTACTGCCAAGTTTAAGGTTATAGCTTTTACCGAGTACCAATGGCGATTCGTGCATCCACACAATTTTAGCCTGTAATTGGTTGGTTACTTGAGCTTGCGAGTTTGCCGGTACAATCACATCCCCTCGGCTAATATCTATTTCAGTATTAAGTGTCACTGTGATTGCTTGGCCAGCTTGTGCAGTATCTAGGTTGCCATCAAAAGTAACAATTTCTTTAATATGTGATGTTTTACCTGAAGGCAGTGCCTTTACTTCATCACCTACACGTAATTTACCCGATGTAAGCGTGCCTTGAAAACCACGGAAGTTTAGATTAGGGCGTACCACGTATTGCACCGGAAGACGCGCTTCAAAACCGGTGTCGATTTCAGCGGCTGGTGAATCTTCTAACAGCTCAAGCAATGGTTTGTCGGTGTAATAAGGAGTATGTGCAGAGCGGGTTACTACGTTATCGCCTTTAAGTGCCGACATAGGTACAAACTTAATGTTTGATACGTTAAGTTGCTCGGCAAATTTTAAATAATCGGCTTTAATTTTTTCATAAACGGTTTCGTCAAAATCAACAATATCCATTTTGTTAACCGCAACCACAAACTGTTTAATGCCTAATGAGTCACAAATAAAGCTATGGCGCTTAGTTTGTACCTGCACGCCATAACGTGCATCCACTAAAATAATGGCAACATCACTGGTTGATGCACCCGTTACCATGTTACGGGTGTACTGCTCATGCCCAGGGGTGTCGGCAATAATAAACTTACGCTTAGCGGTTGAAAAGTAACGGTACGCTACGTCAATTGTTATGCCTTGCTCACGCTCAGCTTGTAGGCCATCTACTAACAGTGCTAAATCAAGATCTTCACCGGCGTTACCCACTTTTTCGTTATCTTTATGAAGCGCGGCTAGCTGATCTTCATAAATTTGGTGACTGTCGTGTAATAGGCGGCCAATGAGGGTTGATTTACCGTCATCCACACTGCCACAAGTCAGCATACGCAATAAGCTTTTATCTTGTTGACGTGCTAGGTAAGCGTCTATACCAATTTCTTTTACTTCATTAAATGTATCGTTATTTAGGTTAGACATTAGAAATACCCCTCACGTTTTTTCTTCTCCATAGAGCCTGCTGAATCATGATCAATCACTCGACCTTCACGTTCAGATGACGATGAAAGCAGCATTTCTTCAATAATTTCGGTTAGATTGCTGGCCGTTGATTCAACTGCGCCAGTGAGTGGATAACAGCCTAAGGTTCGAAAGCGAACCGACTTCATTTGCGGTACTTCACCTTCATTAAGTGGCATGCGATCGTCATCAACCATAATTAAAGTACCATCGCGCTCTACTACAGGGCGCTCTTTAGCAAGGTAAAGTGGCACCATTTCGATATTTTCTTGATATATGTATTGCCAAATATCTAGTTCAGTCCAGTTAGACAGCGGGAATACACGAATACTTTCACCTGGATTCACTTGGCTGTTATAGGTATTCCAAAGCTCAGGACGTTGGTTTTTAGGATCCCAGCGATGGTGTTTATCACGAAATGAATACACGCGCTCTTTAGCCCGTGATTTCTCTTCATCACGACGTGCGCCACCAAATGCGGCGTCAAAACCGTATTTATTGAGCGCTTGCTTTAGCCCTTGAGTTTTCATGATATCTGTATGTTTACCCGAACCATGCGTGAATGGGCCTACACCCATTTCGATGCCTTCAGGGTTTTTGTGTACGATTAAATCAAAGCCATACTCTTTGGCTAAACGGTCGCGAAACTCAATCATTTCACGAAACTTCCAGTTGGTGTCTACGTGTAATAACGGAAACGGAATTTTTGCAGGGTAAAATGCTTTACGAGCTAAGTGCAAAAGTACCGATGAGTCTTTACCGATTGAGTAAAGCATAACTGGGTTCTCAAACTCAGCGGCGACTTCGCGCATGATTTTGATACTTTCAGCTTCAAGTTGCTGAAGGTGAGTTAAAGCCATTGTTGGTCGTCCTACTAAAATGATTAAATTAAAATCTGTTAAATTACGCCACGTCTGTAAGCGGTTGAGCAAAGCTACTGATCTGCGCTTTTTCACCAAACCAGTGTAATTCTTGATGCAGCGAAGCTACTTCACCAATAATCAGTAACGCGGGTGAAATAATTTGATGCTGCTCAATAAGCTGCGCTAATTGGCCTAACTGTCCTGTGACAACACGTTGATTTTTGCGTGTACCGTTTTCAATTATGGCCACAGGTGTTGTTGCTGCTCGCCCATGTTTTAATAGCTCGGCTTGAATATGCGGCGATTTAATTACCCCCATATAAATAGCCAGTGTTTGGTTTTTTTGTGCAAGCGACTGCCAATTAAGCTCTTGGCCTTCTTTTTTACAGTGTCCGGTAACAAACTGAATAGCTTGGGCATGGTCGCGATGCGTTAAAGGAATACCTGCGTAGGCACTACATCCGGCGGCTGCCGTTATACCTGGCACTATTTGGTAATTTACGTTATTGGCTGCCAGTACTTGTACTTCTTCGCCACCACGGCCATAAATAAATGGGTCACCCCCTTTAATTCGGCACACTTTTTTACCTTGTTGTGCTAAATCAACCAACATCTTATTTGTATCTTCTTGAGCTACGCTGTGATCGCCTAAGCGCTTACCCACACAGATTAAATCGGCATCGCGACGCACTAATTCCATAATTTCATCGGATACCAAGTAATCATATACCACCACATCGGCTTGTTGCATTAGTTGCAGCGCTTTTAGGGTGAGTAGCTCCGGGTCGCCTGGGCCTGCACCGACTACGTATACTTCGCCTTCTGGTTCAACTTTGGCATCTAGCATTTGCTCTAGTTGTTGCTCAGCGCCATGGGTATCACCGGTTTGGACTTTGCTTACTACTGATGAATCAAACACGCCTTCCCAAAATTGGCGACGATCAGCAAAATGTTTAAAGCGTTGCTTTACTTTATGGCGAAAGCCACCGACCAAGTTAGCGAGTGGGCCGATATGCTGCGGGATTAGAGTTTCGAGCTTTTCACGTAAACGTCTTGCTAATACCGGTGCGGTACCTGCACTTGAAATCGCTATGGTAATTGGGTTGCGATCAACAATAGAGGGAAAAATAAAGGTACATTTAGGTTGATCATCCACCACGTTCACAAACACATTACGTGCATTGGCGAGTTCAAAAACCGTATTATTAACTTCATCATTGTCGGTGGCGGCAATAATCAAAATTTTGCCATCAAGATGTGACTCTTCAAAATAGGCATCTATTAAAGTAACTTCATTGTTGTGCGCATGTTCTTTTAATTCTTCGCAAAACCAAGGGGCAACTAGCGTTACATTGGCGCGTGCTTTTAAAAACGCACGGCATTTTCGCAAGGCAACCTCTCCACCGCCAACAACCAATACGGGTTTGTTGTCGAGTTTGGTAAAGATAGGTAAATATTGCACTGAATAACGCCCCTAAAAAATAATAAAGTGTTTAACTGAGAAGCAGAATATAGTGGCTATTGATAAGTAAAAAATAATTAAATCTTAGTTGTTATTCTTAAAAGTTATATCAATTGTGTTTTTTAGGTCTAAATCGTATTTAGTAAGGGGTAGAGTGACGTTTAGTATAAAAAACGCGCTTATAGTGTTTGGTTATGAACTATAGCAAGTTTAAGCTATGATGCTTATATAGTTTAAGGTCACACAATTTCATAGGCATAAAATGACATACAATACTCAAAACGCCACGCTAGCCGTTAGCTTAATGGACTTAACCAGTTTAAACACTGATGATAGTCAAGCCAGTATTAGCGCATTAGTAAACAGTATAAATCCTAAGCTAGGCACGCCTGCTGCGCTTTGTGTGTTTAGTGAATTTGTTGATGACGCTAAAATAGCACTTGCTAATCGCTTATTGAGCCATGTAAAGGTGGCCACCGTAACTAACTTTCCCTCTGGTGATGCGCCACTCAATGAAGTGCTTAATGAAACGCTAATAGCTTTAGAGCGGGGGGCCGATGAAATTGATCTAGTTATTCCTTATAAAGCACTTTTAAAAGGTGAAGTAGATACCGTGCTGGAATACGTGAGTGAGAGTAAAAAGGTATGTGGCAGCCGTGCTAAGCTCAAAGTGATCATTGAAACTGGCGAGCTAAAAACGGTAGCATTTATTACTCAAGCAACCGAACTTGCCATCCAAGGCGGGGCTGATTTTGTAAAAACCAGTACAGGAAAAGTCGCGGTGAATGCCACGCTTGAAGCAACTGAAATAATGCTTAAAACCATCAAAAAATCATCAAAGCGAGTAGGTTTTAAGGCTGCAGGTGGAATCAAAACAACAGTAGATGCAAATGCTTATTTGCACCTAGCAACCGAGATTATGGGGCATGATTATTTAGCACCAGATACATTTAGGTTTGGCGCCTCATCGCTGTTAAATGACGTTTATAAGGTGTTGAATGAAGCGCAGCAGTGATGCCGAAAAACAACAATTAGAGCACGATGCGGCCAAGTTGTTTTTGCGATGTTATGAACAACAAACGGGAATTCACATGCGCCATATTTGGCACAATGAACCGAATAGACCCGATGTAAGCTGTTATCAAGAAAATCAACAACTCGATATAGAGGTGGCGCATTTATATGCCAGTGAAACGGAAGCCATGGCCGTGTTAGGCCGGCCACTGTCGATACAAATGCAGCGTGATTTAGCCGACATGGCGCAACAACCAAGCGAACACCGGTTGCAATCAGCGTTGGAGCGCTTATTAAAACAAAAAGCGACTAAGCGTTATTATTCAAAGCGTACGTGGTTGTTAATTCGTAACGCTAGTACTATTTGGCATAAGAGCGACTTTGAAGCGGCAGTTAAAAAAGTATGTTTTCCAAATACCCATCAATTTGAACAAATATGGTTATTGTGTGATTTTTATCGCGGTGAGTTATTACGAGTGGATCATTAAAAAGTGATTTGACTAATACGTATTAAATGTTTCTAAACGGATGAAAGCCACAGGATTAATTTGATTATCAGGCCTATAAACTTATTAACAGTGAAGATTTTATCAGATGACTATCTTTACTCTTGTGTTAATGAATTGCGTAAGTATAATAGGCATCCACTTTGCAGGGGCGTAGTTCCAATTGGTAGAACAGCGGTCTCCAAAACCGACGGTTGGGAGTTCGAATCTCTCCGCCCCTGCCAATTTTTACAAGTGAATAAAGTCTAGAACTAAAAATTGGTTTGAATAAGCTTGTTTTTAAGTTTAGATTTTAATGGATTAACCCTGTCGACGTGCAGGGTTGTTGTGTCTGTAGTTAAGGTAATAATATTATGAGCACGAATATAGAAACACCATCAAGTGGGATGGAGTCAGTAAAGTGGTTAGTAGCAATTGCGCTACTTGCAGGCGCAGTCGTTGGTAATCATATGTTTGCAGATCAGTCTGTATTACTACGTGCTATTGGCGTTGTGGTTGCAATAGCGGCGGGTTTAGCTATTGCTTCGCAAACTTTTAAGGGACGTACCTTCCTTGCTTTTGCTAAAGAAGCGCGTATTGAAGTACGCAAAGTAATTTGGCCAACGCGTCAAGAAACAATGCACACGACATTAATCGTAATGGTTGCAACAGTGATTATGGCACTTATCCTTTGGGGATTAGATGGCATTTTATTCCGCGCTGTAGGCTTTTTAACTGGATTGGAGATCTGATCCCATGTCGGATGAGAATAACGAAAAGAAACTACGTTGGTACGTAGTACAAGCTTTCTCAGGTTATGAGAAGCGTGTTGCTCAAACATTATTAGAGCACATTAAAATCAAAGGCCTAGAAGATAGCTTTGGTGAAGTATTAGTTCCTACTGAAGAAGTAGTTGAGATGCGTGCTGGTCAAAAGCGTAAGTCTGAGCGTAAATTCTTCCCAGGTTACGTACTAGTACAAATGGATATGAACGATGCAAGCTGGCACTTAGTAAATAGCACTGAACGTGTTATGGGCTTTATTGGTGGCACATCAGACCGTCCTGCACCAATTAGTTCTAAAGAAGCTGATCGCATTCTTAATCGCTTACAAGAAAACGCTGAAGCGCCTAAACCAGCAACATTATTTGAACCAGGTGAAGTGGTTCGTGTTACTGATGGTCCATTTGCTGACTTTAGTGGTGTGGTTGAAGAAGTTGACTACGAAAAGAGCCGCGTAAAAGTATCGGTACTTATTTTTGGTCGTTCTACGCCAGTTGAACTTGAGTTTGGTCAAGTTGAACAAGATAAGTAATTGATTTAAAGCGTTGTGTTAAAAGTTTCTTAATTTTTGGCACGAAGCTTGAAAAAGGCCGCTGATTAACTTATAATCAGCGGCCTTTTTGTATTCAGGGAAAGCGTTTGTTTAACTGTTTACTAAAAAGTGAGAAACCAATTTTTAAACTGGGAAGCCGCTAGAGTACGCGTCCTCGCGCGCACAAGGCTAAGACCCACCTAATGAGGTATTTATAATGGCTAAGAAAGTTGAAGCTCTAATCAAGCTACAAGTTGCTGCTGGTATGGCTAACCCTAGTCCTCCAGTAGGTCCAGCACTAGGTCAACACGGTGTAAACATCATGGAATTCTGTAAAGCGTTCAACGCACGTACAGAATCTATCGAAAAAGGCGCTCCAGTTCCTGTAGTGATCTCTGTTTACGGCGACCGTTCATTTACGTTCGACATGAAAACGCCACCGGCTGCTTACTTACTTAAGAAAGCTGCAGGTATCAAATCTGGTTCAGGCCGTCCTAACACTGAAAAAGTAGGCACAGTAACTCGTGCTCAACTTGAAGAAATCGTTGAGACAAAGAAACCAGACCTTACAGCTTCTGATTTAGAAGCTGCGGTTCGCACTATCGCAGGTTCTGCGCGTGCGATGGGCTTGAACGTAGAGGACTAAGATAATGGCTAAATTAACTAAACGTATGCGTACTATCCGCGAAAAAGTGGAAGTAACTAAAGATTACGAAATTAACGAAGCAGTTGCTCTTTTAAAAGAATTAGCGACAGCTAAATTCGTAGAAAGTGTTGACGTTGCTGTTAACCTTGGTATCGATGCTCGTAAATCTGATCAAAACGTTCGTGGTGCGACTGTACTACCTAACGGTACTGGTCGTGACGTTCGTGTTGCTGTATTCACTCAAGGCGCTAATGCAGAAGCTGCAAAAGAAGCCGGTGCTGAATTTGTAGGCATGGAAGATCTTGCTGATCTAGTTAAGAAAGGCGAGATGAATTTTGACGTTGTTGTTGCATCACCAGACGCTATGCGTGTTGTTGGTCAACTAGGTCAAATCTTAGGCCCACGTGGTCTAATGCCAAACCCTAAAACTGGTACTGTAACACCTAACGTTGCAGAAGCAGTTAAAAATGCGAAAGCAGGTCAAGTGCGTTACCGCAATGACAAAAATGGTATCATCCATACTACGATTGGTAAGGTTGATTTCACTGCTGAGCAGTTACAACAAAACCTTGAAGCTCTAATTGTTGCGCTTAAGAAGGCTAAACCTTCTCAAGCTAAAGGTGTTTACTTGAAGAAAGTAACTATCTCTACAACAATGGGCGCAGGTGTTTCTGTTGACCAAAGCACTTTAAGCACAGTTGTTGCTTAATTGAGTGTTTACATGGCGTGAAATTTGTACTATAATTTTGCGCCATTTTGCTGATTAATTTAGTTAATCACAAAGTAAAGAATTCGGGTTGAAGTCCATAATTTCGAAGCGCCTTAGGGCAACGCGATAAATTGGGCTTCCGTCCAAGACCGTAGGCGGCTTCGGCCTTAATATTACCTACGTAGACGGTGTGAATCCCCAGATAGATTTTTCCTAATCTTCTGGCTCTCGCCGTAAAAAGCATCTCCACCTTTATTGGTGGGGAAGAGTAAAACAGGGAAGCCGATGTACGGTAACCCATTAAACCAGGAGTAACACCCATGGCTTTAAATCTTCAAGGCAAAAAAGCAATTGTTGCTGAAGTCAACGAAGCAGCCACTGGTGCTCTATCTGCAGTAGTTGCAGATTCTCGTGGTGTAACAGTTGGTGCAATCACTGCCCTTCGTAAAGAAGCTCGTGCAAATGGTGTTTGGATGAAAGTTGTCCGTAACACTCTAGCTAAACGTGCTCTTGAAGGAACGGACTTTGAATGCCTATCTGATTCATTTGTTGGTCCAAGCTTAATTGCTTTCTCATCAGAGCACCCAGGTGCTGCTGCGCGTATCTTCTCAGATTTCGCGAAAAAGAATGAGAAATTTGAGCTTAAAACGGCCGCTTTTGAAGGTAATGTAGTAGACGCAGCTATGCTTGCAACTCTACCTACATACGACGAAGCTGTTGCACGCTTAATGAGCGCTATGAAAGAAGCGTCTGCTGGTAAATTGTGTAAAACAATTGAAGCAGTACGTGTACAGAAAGAAGAGCAAGCTGCTTAATTTTAAGCTGCTTAATCCCTTTCGGTGTAAATTTATTTGGACCTTAGAGTCCGTTAATTATTAGGAAATTTGTAATGTCTGTAACTAAAGACCAAATCCTTGACGCAATTGCTGAAATGTCAGTAATGGACGTTGTTGCTCTAGTTGAAGCAATGGAAGAAAAATTCGGCGTAACTGCTGCAGCTGCTATGGTAGCAGGTCCTGCTGCTGAAGCTGCTGAAGAGAAAACAGAATTTGACGTAATCCTTACTGGCGCTGGCGCTAATAAAGTTGCGGCAATCAAAGCTGTTCGTGGCGCAACTGGTCTTGGCTTAAAAGAAGCTAAAGCACTTGTTGAAGCTGCTCCAACTCCAGTTAAAGAAGGTGTTTCTAAGGAAGAAGCTGAAGCTCTTGCTAAAGAACTTACTGAAGCTGGTGCTGAAGTTGAGGTTAAGTAATCTAGCTTTTGCTAGGTTCGCTGCCTGAGAAATCAGGCAAGGGCTGGTGATTATTTAATCACCGGCCTTTTTGCGCTATAGAGCGACTATTCTTATAGCGCAAATAAAATCTGATTTATTCTTTAATTTCAACGCTTTATAGTTTGCTAGTGTTGAGATGGGATTAAGTTGGAACAACAGTTAAATGTTGTACATCTTGGCATAGATGCCAGTTAAGTCTGTTCTTACAAGAACAGGTCGGGTCAAAGATCAGCAAGCTGAGGAACCCCATGGCTTACTCTTATTCTGAAAAGAAACGTATCCGTAAGGATTTTGGTAAACGTCCACAAGTTTTGGATATACCTTTCTTACTGTCGACGCAGTTAGAATCGTTTAAAAAATTCTTAGTCCCGGACGCTGATGGCGATCATGGTTTGGAAGCTGCCTTCCGTTCTGTGTTCCCAATTAAAAGCTACTCGGGAAATTCTGAGCTTCAATACGTAAGTTATCGTATTGGTGAGCCAGTATTCGATGTAAAAGAATGTCAAATTCGCGGTGTGACTTATTCTGCTCCACTTCGCGTGAAACTGCGTCTTGTAGTAATGGACAAAGAAGCTCCAGGCACAGTTAAAGACATTAAAGAGCAAGAAGTTTACATGGGCGAAATTCCGCTCATGACCGATACCGGTACTTTTGTAATCAATGGTACAGAGCGTGTTATCGTTTCTCAGCTACACCGTAGCCCTGGTGTATTCTTTGATAACGACCGCGGTAAAACTCACTCGTCAGGTAAAGTGCTTTATAACGCACGCGTAATTCCTTACCGTGGTTCATGGTTAGACTTCGAATTTGATGCAAAAGATAACTTATATGTACGTATTGACCGTCGTCGTAAATTACCGGCGTCTATCATCTTACGTGCACTTGAGTACACGAGTGAAGAAATCCTAGATATCTTCTTCGATACTACTGCGTTTGAAATTGCTGACGGTAAAGTTCTTATGGAACTTGTGCCTTCACGTTTACGTGGTGAAACTGCCGCTTTTGATATCAAGAGCGAAGACGGTGAAGTCCTTGTTGAAAGCGGTCGTCGTGTTACGGCTCGCCACATCAAGAGCATCGAGAAAAAAGGCATTAATCAATTAGAAGTACCACATGAGTACATCATTGGCCGTGTATTAGCGAAGAACTATGTTGATGAGTCAACAGGTGAAATCATCGCGACTGCAAATGACGAGCTAACGCTTGAAATGATGGCTGAATTGGTTAAAGCAGGTCACACTACTATTGATACATTATATATCAATGAAGTGGACAGCGGCGCTTACATGTCAAATACATTAAACATTGACTCGTCAAGCAACCGTTTAGAAGCACTAGTAGAAATTTATCGCATGATGCGCCCAGGCGAGCCACCGACGAAAGACGCGGCTGAAGCCTTATTTGAGAACTTATTCTTCTCAGAAGAACGCTATGACTTATCAACAGTAGGTCGTATGAAGTTCAATAGCCGTGTTGGTTACGATTCAGACACAGGCCCTGGCACATTAAGCAAAGAAGACATCGTAGCGGTTATGAAAGTATTGATTGCTATTCGTAACGGTGTTGGCGATGTTGATGATATAGACCACTTAGGCAACCGTCGTATACGTAGTGTTGGCGAAATGGCTGAGAACCAATTCCGTGTAGGTTTAGTACGTGTAGAACGTGCTGTACGTGAGCGCTTAAGCTTAGGTGACCTAGACGCTGTAATGCCACAAGATCTTATTAACGCTAAGCCTATTTCGGCAGCAGTTAAAGAGTTCTTCGGCTCGTCTCAGTTATCACAGTTTATGGACCAAAATAACCCGCTATCAGAAGTAACGCACAAGCGTCGTATTTCTGCATTAGGTCCGGGCGGTCTAACTCGTGAGCGTGCTGGCTTTGAAGTACGTGACGTTCACGTAACTCACTACGGTCGTGTATGTCCAATCGAGACTCCTGAGGGTCCAAACATCGGTCTAATTAACTCATTGTCTACGTATGCACGTACCAATGACTACGGTTTCTTAGAAACACCTTACCGCAAAGTGGTAGACGGTGTAGTAACTGATGAAGTTGATTACCTATCAGCCATTGAAGAAGGTCAGTTTGTTATCGCACAGGCGAACTCAAACTTAACTGAAACCAATGAGTTTGTAGATGAACTTATTCCATGTCGTCACAAAGGTGAATCAACCTTTATGGGTCGTATGGACCAGCAATATATGGATGTATCACCACAACAGGTGATCTCTGTAGCGGCAGCACTTATCCCGTTCCTAGAACACGATGATGCTAACCGTGCATTGATGGGTTCAAACATGCAACGTCAAGCAGTACCAACATTGAAAGCGGACAAACCGTTAGTAGGTACAGGTATTGAGTTAACACTAGCAAAAGATTCTGGTGTAACGATTGTTGCTAAACGTGGTGGTGAAGTAATGTATGCCGACGCAAGTCGCATCGTTGTTAATGTACATGAAGAAGAGCGCATCCCTGGTGAAGCGGGCATCGACATCTACAACTTAACCAAGTACACACGTTCTAACCAAAATACATGTATTAACCAAAAGCCGACTTGTATGGTTGGTGAACCGGTTACTCGTGGCGATGTGTTAGCAGATGGTCCTTCGACTGACTTAGGTGACTTAGCCCTTGGTCAAAACCTTCGCGTGGCATTCATGCCATGGAACGGTTACAACTTCGAGGATTCAATCTTACTATCAGAGCGCGTAGTTGAAGAAGATCGTCTAACGACTATCCACATTCAAGAACTACAGTGTATCGCCCGTGATACTAAATTAGGCTCAGAAGAGATCACAGCAGATATCCCGAACGTGGGTGAATCTGCACTAGGCAAGCTTGATGAATCAGGCGTTGTATATATTGGTGCTGAAGTTAAAGGCGGCGATATCCTAGTAGGTAAAGTGACTCCGAAAGGCGAAACGCAATTAACACCAGAAGAGAAGCTACTACGTGCTATCTTCGGTGAAAAAGCGTCTGACGTTAAAGACAGCTCTTTACGTGTACCTAACTCTGTAACTGGTACTGTAATCGACGTACAAGTTTTCACCCGTGATGGTGTTGAAAAAGATAAGCGTGCGTTAGAAGTTGAAGACATGCAGCTTCGCGAAGCGAAGAAAGACTTCAACGAAGAGTTCCGTATTCTAGAAGCTGGTGTTTTAGAGCGTGCTCGCAAGTTACTTGTGGCAGCTGGCTTCGATGAAGACAACTTAACGTCACTGAATGCTGAAAAGTTACTAACTCAAAGCCTTGCTGAAGAAGACAAGCAAGCTGAACTTGAGCAACTAGCTGCACAGTACGATGAGCTTAAAGCTGAATACGATAAGAAGTTTGAAAACAAACGTCGTAAAATTACCCAAGGTGACGACTTAGCACCAGGTGTACTTAAAATTGTTAAAGTATACTTAGCTGTTAAACGTCGTATCCAACCGGGTGATAAAATGGCGGGTCGTCACGGTAACAAAGGTGTTATCTCGACTATCGTACCAGTAGAAGATATGCCATACGATGACAAAGGTCGTACCGTTGATATCGTACTAAATCCACTAGGTGTACCATCGCGAATGAACATCGGTCAGATCCTTGAAACACATATGGGTCTAGCTGCACGCGGTATTGGTGAGCGCTTAGAAGAAATGATGAAAGAGCAACGCGAGCTTCATGAGCTACGTGAATTCATCAAACAAGCTTATGAGATCGGTGAATCTCGTCAGGTTGTGGATATCGCTAGTTTCTCTGATGACGAAATTCGTCGTTTAGCTGAAAACTTGAAAGGTGGTTTACCGATTGCTACTCCTGCATTTGATGGCGCGAAAGAAGACGAAATCAAAGACATGCTAGAGCTAGGCGGCTACCCTAGAAGTGGTCAGGTTACACTTTATGATGGCCGTACTGGCGATCAGTTTGAACGCCAAGTAACTGTAGGTTACATGTACATGCTTAAACTTAACCATTTGGTTGATGATAAGATGCACGCGCGTTCTACTGGTTCTTACAGCCTTGTTACTCAGCAGCCGCTGGGTGGTAAAGCACAGTTCGGTGGCCAGCGTTTTGGTGAGATGGAAGTATGGGCACTTGAAGCTTACGGTGCTGCTTACACGCTACAAGAAATGCTAACAGTGAAATCGGATGACGTGAACGGTCGTACTAAGATGTATAAAAACATCGTTGATGGTAACCATAAAATGGAACCAGGTATGCCAGAATCGTTCAACGTATTGTTGAAAGAAATCCGCTCACTGGGTATCAACATCGAGTTGGAAGAAAATTAAGCCAATTAGTTGCTGCAGTGAACGCTGCAGCATCTGTTATGGCTGAATAGAATGTAGGGACGAGAAAATCCGTCCTCAAGATTAACTCCGACAGGAGAGCTAAGGTGAAAGACTTACTTAAGTTTCTGAAGCAACAAAATAAGACCGAAGAATTCGATGCAATTCGCATTGGTCTTGCTTCACCAGACATGGTTCGTTCATGGTCATACGGTGAAGTAAAGAAACCTGAGACTATTAACTACCGTACTTTCAAGCCTGAGCGCGATGGCTTATTCTGTGCCCGTATTTTCGGCCCAGTGAAAGATTATGAGTGTTTATGTGGTAAATATAAACGCCTTAAACACCGTGGTGTGATCTGTGAGAAGTGTGGCGTTGAAGTAACACTCACTAAAGTGCGTCGTGACCGTATGGGTCATATAGAACTGGCAAGTCCAGTTGCGCATATATGGTTTTTAAAATCATTACCGTCACGTATCGGCTTAATGCTTGATATGACGCTTCGTGATATTGAACGTGTTCTTTACTTCGAATCATTCGTAGTAACTGAGCCTGGTATGACAACGCTTGAGCGTGGTCAGCTATTAGGTGAAGAAGAATACCTAGATGCACTTGAAGAGCATGGTGATGAGTTTGAAGCGAAGATGGGTGCTGAAGCAGTATTAGACTTGCTTCGTGAACTCGATCTTGCTCAATTAATTGCAGAGATGCGTGAAGAGTTACCAACAATTAACTCTGAAACTAAGCGTAAAAAGATCACTAAACGTCTTAAGTTAATGGAATCGTTCCACCAATCAGGTAATAACCCTGAGTGGATGATCATGACAGTACTTCCAGTATTGCCACCTGACTTACGTCCATTAGTACCACTAGACGGTGGCCGCTTTGCGACATCTGATCTAAATGACCTTTACCGTCGTGTTATTAACCGTAATAACCGTCTTAAGCGTCTACTAGATTTAGCTGCACCAGATATTATCGTACGCAACGAAAAACGTATGTTACAAGAAGCGGTTGATGCGCTACTTGATAACGGTCGTCGTGGTCGTGCAATTACAGGTTCTAACAAACGTCCACTTAAATCGCTTGCTGATATGATCAAAGGTAAGCAAGGTCGTTTCCGTCAGAACTTACTTGGTAAGCGTGTAGATTACTCTGGCCGTTCTGTAATCACGGTTGGTCCTACACTTAAGCTTCATCAGTGTGGTCTTCCTAAGAAGATGGCATTAGAGCTTTTCAAACCATTCATCTATGGCAAATTAGAACGTCGCGGCATGGCTACGACAATCAAAGCAGCTAAAAAGATGGTTGAGCGTGAAGTAGCGGAAGTATGGGATGTACTAGATGAAGTAATTCGTGAACATCCAGTATTACTTAACCGCGCACCAACACTTCACCGTTTGGGTATCCAAGCGTTTGAACCTGTGCTTATCGAAGGTAAAGCGATTCATTTGCATCCATTAGTATGTGCGGCTTACAACGCCGACTTCGATGGTGACCAAATGGCGGTACACGTACCGCTAACAATTGAAGCTCAGCTTGAAGCTCGTGCGTTAATGATGTCTACAAACAACATCTTATCGCCTGCTAATGGTGAGCCAATCATCGTTCCTTCACAGGACGTTGTATTAGGTCTTTATTACATGACGCGTGACCGCATTAACGCCAAAGGCGAAGGCACCGTATTTAAAGATCCAAAAGAAGCAGAAAAAGCATACCGTAGTGGTAATGCCGACCTTCACGCAAAAGTGAAAGTACGTATTAGCCAATCAGTAGCTAATGAAGATGGTGTTGTAGAAGATACAATTACTATCATTGATACTACAGTGGGTCGTGCAATTCTGTCTCTTATTTTACCTAAAGGTATGCCGTTTGAGTCAATCAACCAAGCCCTAGGTAAAAAGCAAATTTCTAGCTTATTAAATGAGTGTTACCGTCGTCTTGGTTTAAAAGACACTGTTGTGTTTGCTGACCAAGTTATGTACACCGGTTTCCACTACGCAATGAAGTCAGGTGTTTCAATTGGTATCGATGACTTAGTTATCCCACCAGTGAAAGCATCAATCATTGAATCAGCTGAAGCTGAAGTAACTGAAATCAACCAACAGTTCCAATCGGGTCTTGTTACGGCTGGTGAAAAGTACAACAAAGTTATCGATATCTGGTCACGTGTAAATGAAAACTTATCACGTGAAATGATGGCTAACTTGTCAAAAGACACCGTAGTGAATGCGCAAGGTGAAGAAGAAGAGCAACCGTCATTTAACTCAGTGTTTATGATGGCCGACTCAGGTGCTCGTGGTAGTGCCGCTCAGATCCGTCAGCTAGCAGGTATGCGTGGTCTAATGGCACGTCCAGATGGTTCAATCATCGAGACGCCAATCACGGCTAACTTCCGTGAAGGTCTAAACGTACTTCAGTACTTCATCTCAACGCACGGTGCGCGTAAAGGTCTTGCCGATACAGCACTGAAAACAGCGAACTCGGGTTACCTAACGCGTCGTCTAGTAGACGTTGCACAAGATTTGGTAATCAATGAAGACGATTGTGGCACAGAAGATGGCTTAACAATGAAACCGCTTATTGAAGGTGGTGACGTTGTAGAAGCACTTCGCGAACGTGTACTAGGTCGTGTTGTTGCTGAGCCTGTTGTTATCCCTGGTACTAATACAGTACTTGTAGAACGTAACATCATGCTTGACGAAAAACTGTGTGACCTTTTAGAAGAGCACTCAGTTGATGAAGTTCGTGTACGTTCAGTTATCACCTGTGATAACGACTTTGGTGTTTGTGCTAAGTGTTATGGTCGTGACCTAGCACGTGGTCATATCATCAATGCGGGTGAATCAGTAGGTGTTATCGCGGCACAATCAATCGGTGAGCCGGGTACACAGCTTACGATGCGTACATTCCACATCGGTGGTGCGGCATCAAGAGCGTCTGCTGAAAATAATGTACAAGTTAAAACTAACGGTACATTAAAACTTCACAACGCTAAGTATGTATTAAATACAGACGGTAAGATTGTTATTACCTCTCGTTCTACAGAAATCACTATCATTGATAGCTATGGTCGTGAGAAAGAGCGTTATAAAGTACCTTACGGTGCGGTATTAACAGTGCAAGACAATGCAGAAGTTCAAGGTAACGACATTGTTGCTACTTGGGACCCGCATAGTCACCCAATCGTTCTTGAGCATAAATCAAAAGTATCGTTCAGCGATATCGATGATTCAAATACTGAAGCACAGACTGACGAACTAACGGGTTTAACTCGTGTAGTTGTTAAAGATCTTGCTAAAGCGAATGCGAAAGAGCCGAAACTTATCATTGAAAGTGATGAGCGTGGCTTGCAAGAAACACGTCTTCCTTCATTCACTACGATTGAAGTAACAGACGGCGCGACTGCAAACCCAGGTGACGTATTAGCACGTATTCCGCAAGAAGGTTCGAAAACTCGTGATATCACGGGTGGTCTACCACGCGTAGCCGACTTATTTGAAGCGCGTAAGCCGAAAGATCCAGCTATCTTAGCTGAAATCACCGGTACGATTAGCTTCGGTAAAGAGACTAAAGGTAAGAAACGTTTAGTTATTACTCCAGCTGAAGGCGATCATTACGAAGAAATGATTCCTAAGTGGCGTCAACTTAACGTGTTTGAAGGTGAGCAAGTGTCTAAAGGTGAAGTTATCGCCGATGGTCCAGAATCACCGCATGACATCTTACGCCTACGTGGTGTGACTCATGTTGCTAACTACATTGTTAACGAAGTGCAAGAGGTTTACCGTTTGCAGGGCGTTAAGATCAATGATAAGCACATTGAAACTATTATTCGTCAAATGCTACGTAAATGTATCATTCTAGACGGTGGTGATACTGAGTTCTTAGCCGGTGAGCAAATTGAAGTGGCACGCGTTAATATCGCAAACCGCGACCTTGAAGCTCAAGGTAAGATCCCAGCTAAGTTTGAAATCCAGTTAATGGGTATCACTAAAGCATCACTAGCGACAGAATCTTTCATCTCAGCAGCCTCGTTCCAGGAGACAACTCGTGTCCTAACAGAAGCCGCTGTAAATGGTAAGAGCGATGAGTTACGCGGTCTGAAAGAAAACGTAATTGTGGGTCGATTGATCCCAGCCGGTACCGGTTTTGCGTATCATCAAGATCGTATGGCTCGTCGTAAGCAAAAAGACGTTGTTGAAGAGCAAACGGTAAGTGCAGAAGAGGCGACTCAAGCACTGACTGATGCCTTAAACGCGGATTTATCTGGAAATCAATAAACCGAATCTAATCAATAGATTAGAGTTTAGCAAGGTAGTTATCTACTGCCTTGCGAGCGGTTTAGGTTGACAGGTCAATCTTTGCTCATTAAAATTCCGCCACCCATTTACTTGCACGTTTAATACATGCTGGTAAAACAAGGGCGGATTTTTTATTTTTTTCAGTAGTAATTTTAATTTCAGGAGCTATTTAAATGGCAACTATTAACCAGCTAGTGCGTAAGCCACGTCGTAGCAAGGTTACTAAAAGTAACTCAGCTGCGCTTAAAGCGTGTCCGCAAAAGCGTGGTGTATGTACTCGCGTATATACAACTACACCTAAGAAACCAAACTCGGCGTTACGTAAAGTAGCTCGTGTACGTTTAACTAACGGTTTCGAAGTAACTTCATACATCGGTGGTGAAGGTCATAACCTTCAAGAGCACAGTGTAATCCTAATCCGTGGTGGTCGTGTTAAAGATTTACCAGGTGTGCGTTTCCACACTGTACGTGGTGCACTTGACTGTGCAGGCGTAAGCGACCGTCGTCAAGCTCGTTCTAAATACGGTGCAAAACGCCCTAAAGGCTAATTGTATTCCGTTAGTAAGGCCAAGCACTAAATATTATTAATTATTGTTTTGGGTTATTGTTCCAAAAGGACAAACCTGAATAAACCGGAGATACAAAATGCCTAGAAGACGCGTAATAGGTCAACGTAAAATTCTTCCAGATCCTAAGTTCGGATCGGAACTTCTTGCTAAGTTCGTTAACATCGTAATGTTAGACGGCAAGAAATCTACTGCTGAAAAAATCGTTTATGGTGCGCTAGACGTGGCTGCTGAGAAATCAGGCAAGTCGCACCTAGAAATCTTTGAAACTGCACTTGATAATATCCGTCCACAGGTAGAGGTTAAATCTCGCCGTGTTGGTGGTTCAACTTATCAAGTACCAGTTGAAGTACGTCCAGTACGTCGCAACGCATTAGGTATGCGTTGGTTAGTAGACGCTGCACGTAAGCGTGGTGAAAAATCTATGGGCTTACGTTTAGCTCAAGAAATCGTTGACGCTGCTGACAACAAAGGCACTGCGGTTAAGAAACGTGAAGACGTTCACCGTATGGCTGAAGCGAATAAAGCATTCGCTCATTACCGTTGGTAATCTGTCCTTAACCTTTAAGAGGATTTTATGGCACGTACAACTCCACTTGAGCGTTACCGCAATATCGGTATTTGTGCTCACGTAGATGCAGGCAAAACCACCACAACAGAACGTGTTCTGTTCTACACAGGTCTTTCTCATAAGATCGGTGAAGTACATGATGGCGCCGCAACTATGGATTGGATGGAGCAGGAACAAGAGCGTGGTATCACAATCACTTCTGCTGCAACAACGTGTTTCTGGAAAGGGATGGACGCGCAATTTGACAACCATCGCATCAATATCATTGATACCCCAGGACACGTAGATTTCACTATCGAAGTAGAGCGTTCTTTACGTGTACTAGATGGTGCGGTAGTTGTTCTTTGTGCTTCATCGGGTGTACAGCCGCAAACTGAGACAGTTTGGCGTCAAGCGAACAAATACGAAGTTCCGAGAATGATCTTCGTAAATAAAATGGATCGCACAGGCGCTGACTTCTTAACGGTTGTCGGCCAGGTGAAATCTCGTCTTGGAGCAACGCCTGTTCCAGTCCAGTTGCCAATTGGCGCTGAAGACGACTTTAAAGGTGTTATTGACCTTATTAAAATGAAAGCTATTAACTGGAATGATGAAGACCAGGGTATGACTTTCTCTTATGAGGCAATACCGGCAGAACTTCAGGATTTAGCTGAAGAATGGCGCTCTCATTTAGTTGAAAGCGCTGCTGAAGCCTCTGAAGAATTAATGGATAAATACTTAGAAGGTGAAGAGTTAAGCGAAGCAGAAATTAAAAATGCTTTGCGTCAACGCACATTAGCGAACGAAATTGTTCCCATGACCTGTGGTAGTGCATTTAAAAACAAAGGCGTTCAAGCTGTGCTTGATTGCGTTGTTGAATATATGCCATCACCAACACAAGTGAAACAAATCCAAGGTATCCTCGAAGATGGTACCGAGGAAGAGCGTCCTGCTGATGATAAAGCGCCGTTTGCTGCACTTGCTTTTAAGATTGCAACAGACCCGTTTGTTGGCACCTTGACCTTTTTCCGTGTTTACTCTGGTACTGTTAAACAGGGTGACGCGGTATATAACCCAGTTAAAAGTAAGCGTGAGCGTCTTGGTCGTATCGTTCAGATGCATTCAAACTCACGTGAAGAGATCAAAGAAGTCTACGCAGGCGACATCGCGGCGGCTATTGGTCTCAAAGACGTAACAACAGGCGAGACACTGTGTGATCCGAATTCTATTATTACGCTAGAGCGTATGGAGTTCCCAGAACCAGTTATCTCTGTTGCGGTTGAGCCTCGCACAATCGCTGACCAGGATAAAATGGGTATCGCGCTAGGTAAACTAGCGGCAGAAGATCCATCTTTCCGCGTACAAACTGACGAAGAATCAGGCCAGACGATTATCTCTGGCATGGGTGAACTTCACCTTGATATCATTGTCGACCGTATGAAACGTGAATTCAGTGTTGAATGTAACGTTGGTAAGCCGCAGGTTGCATACCGAGAAGCTATTCGTTCAACTGTTGAAGTTGAAGGGAAGTTTATACGTCAATCAGGTGGTCGTGGTCAATATGGTCACGTCTGGCTTAAACTTGAACCGATGGATATTTCGGATGATGAAGCCCCAATTTACGAGTTCGTTAACGAAACCGTAGGTGGGTCAGTTCCGAAAGAATACATCCCTGCGGTAGACAAAGGTATCCAAGAGCAAATGGCTCAAGGTGTACTGGCAGGCTACCCATTACTTGGCGTGAAAGCGACTTTATATGATGGTTCATTCCATGATGTAGATTCGAATGAAATGGCATTTAAAATAGCAGGTTCACTCGCTATGAAGCAAGGTGCGCTAGATGCAAACCCTGCTTTATTAGAGCCAGTAATGAAGGTTGAAGTACTCACTCCTGAAGCAAACATGGGTGATGTAGTTGGCGACCTAAACCGTCGTCGCGGCATGATCGAAGGCATGGAAGATGCACTTGGTGGACTTAAGCAAATTAATGCTCAGGTTCCGTTATCTGAAATGTTTGGTTATGCGACTGCTTTACGATCTGCAACACAGGGCCGTGCCTCATACTCTATGGAGTTTTTGAAGTACGCTGAAGCCTCTAAGCAGGTTGCAGATACAATAATTTCAGCTCGCGCTGTTATATGATTTTAGCTTGTCTGGCTCAATACTGAGTCAGGCTTTAATTTCTTTATTAGGAATTTTTTAAGATGGCAAAAGAAAAGTTTGAACGCGTAAAACCGCACGTAAACGTTGGTACAATCGGCCACGTTGACCACGGTAAAACTACACTAACTGCAGCAATCACTAACGTACTTGCAAAAGTATACGCCTGGGATGCGAACGATTTCGCATC
>NZ_PNCN01000304.1:0-267 GCF_005886135.1 Pseudoalteromonas sp. S4741
CTTATTTACACGCGTAGAAACGGCCTATTTACGAGAACGTGTTTTTGCCTCAGATGCCGCCCAGCAAATACGTACTCCCCGGACCAGTTAAAAAATCAATCAGCATAAATTGGCCGCCCAACAAGGCGCTAACCAAGAATTACAAGCCATGACTCAAGGTATTAATCGACTCACCAATATTTTCGAGCAAATGCGAATACTAGGGCGTACTCCGCCAGAGCAGTGGCAACAGCAGTTAACAGAACAGTCATTATTAGCGATCCCGCA
>NZ_PNCN01000305.1:0-263 GCF_005886135.1 Pseudoalteromonas sp. S4741
CCGGGGACCTGCAATAGTATTAATTTCACGATTGTGCGCTAAATAACGAAATCGATGCGCAAAAGGCCAGCGAGGCTGTGTGTTTGTAGAGAAGCCTTGATGAAAAACACAAATAGAACTGGGCATGAGAATATCAGCAAGATCGAGTTAAAAATTTGGCCAGTCAGCAGGAATAATTAAGCCTTTATAGTTGGTGACTAGCCCAGATAAGCTCGCAATTTAAAATGATTCATCATCCTTCAAGCGCTTTTCTGCATGTCTAC
>NZ_PNCN01000306.1:0-225 GCF_005886135.1 Pseudoalteromonas sp. S4741
GTTGTAAAGCTCTGCTCTATGTCTTTTTTATCCATGCCGACTATGGGACGAAATATTTTGTCTAAGCTAGCGGTTGATTCGGGCAAAATCTCTTTTAATGTATTTTATTGTGCGGTGCTAATACTAATTTAAACAAATAAACACGCAATGGTGGGTATTACAACAGATATTTAATAGGCAATACTAATCCGCATTGCAAAGTTAACATGCTGCGCCAACTCTTCT
>NZ_PNCN01000307.1:0-257 GCF_005886135.1 Pseudoalteromonas sp. S4741
TCTCTTAGTTTTATGGTAGTTTATGGTCAGGTTAACTTTTGTTCGGTTGATGGTGATTCCTGAGCGGCAATCAGTTATACAGAAGTACGTATGTCAAAAATGTCGAACGAATTATTAGCAGATCTTGAAAAAGAAACGGTTGATTTAGTGCCTAACTACGATGGCACAGAGCAAATTCCTGATGTATTACCGACTAAAATACCTAACCTGTAAGTTAATGGGTCGTAAGGTATTGCGGTAGGAATGGCGACAAATAT
>NZ_PNCN01000308.1:0-363 GCF_005886135.1 Pseudoalteromonas sp. S4741
CAACCAGATAAAGCAGGGCGAAAAGATGTGGGGCTCTCAGCCGCACGACCAACCATTAGGGATTGGGAACACTCGGTTGCCGCGGTAGCTGCAGCAGATACAGTACACGGTTACAAAAACTGGCTTGGTGTAATGCAAGGCAACTAGGTTGAAACGTTTAGAAAAGGCGACACAATCGGCGACCGCACGATACAAGCGGCCCGAGAATATACAGGACTTGATGGCCAAAAACTGAACCTCAAAGGGCGCAGTATGTTGTTTGTGCGTAACGTGGGGCATATAATGACAAATCCAGACATTACGGATGTAAGCGGCAATGATGTGTTTGAAGGCATTATGGATGACATGATCACCCCAACAGCT
>NZ_PNCN01000309.1:0-288 GCF_005886135.1 Pseudoalteromonas sp. S4741
AGTAAAAAATAAAAACGCTTTGATATGCCTAGTTAAAAAATTAGTTAATCGCTTTGTTAACTTTAACATGCGGACATCATTGGTAGTAGGGTGAGGATAGGGATGCTGGAAGTAACTCTAAATGTTTTTTTAGAGGCAAAAAAAATCCAGCCCAAGGTGGCCTGGAAAAAACTAAATCAACATATCAAGGGAAAAATAGGAGATAGGTGCTTTTCTATGTTAGGCAACCTGTATTTTTACATACGTAAATTAAAATAGATAAAAATTAGAAAGAAACAAACGAGAATA
>NZ_PNCN01000310.1:0-257 GCF_005886135.1 Pseudoalteromonas sp. S4741
GGCGTATTCGTTTAGCGTCTAGATGAAGTAATCAAGTCTTCTGGCGGTATTGTATTATCTGGCTCTGCAGCTGAATAATCAACTCGCGGAGTAGTTATTGCTGTTGGCTATGGTCGAGTTCTAGATATCGGTGACGTTAGAGCTTTAGAAGTAAAAGCCGGTGACACTGGGTTATTTGTGTCATATGTTGAAAAAACTGAAAAGATGTAAGTTAAAGAGTAACTGATCATGCGTGAAGACAAAATTTTAGGCATTGT
>NZ_PNCN01000311.1:0-254 GCF_005886135.1 Pseudoalteromonas sp. S4741
AAATAGATCCATTCTTTCCTCATAACTTTATAAATATAGTTTACTCTTATTTTTCTTCATAACGAACCTTGAATATTTCGATTAAAGTAATACATTGATTAGGTGTTATCATTTACATTATCTTGTTACTAAATGATTTAAATAATCAATCTAATAACAAAAAATTAAGAATAATATTTTAAAAAGTATTGTTTTGCTGTTTAGCAGCCATATTCATAAGTTTAGTTTGCAGTCTGTTGTAATAGCAAAGTCTT
>NZ_PNCN01000312.1:0-244 GCF_005886135.1 Pseudoalteromonas sp. S4741
ACAAAAGTATATATCGAATTTACCTTTCAAAATATCATCCGCAGAGCACCAGAAACTGGCAATTAAAGAGCATTACATTACTAATAAATATGAGAAATAAGTCGAAAAATATAATGATGCAATTAAAATAAACCGACGGCATTAGTGGAGGTAAGGCGAACGATCTTGTTTCAACGCTTAGGAATTATCACCGCGAAAGGGCTTTACTGTAAACCTAACAAACGCCTTGCAGTCTTGATGTGCT
>NZ_PNCN01000313.1:0-216 GCF_005886135.1 Pseudoalteromonas sp. S4741
CTTTAAACGCAAACGAAAGACAATGAAAAGCGGCAAATCTATTTACTTTGTTGCACTCTAAACAACGTGCGAATTTAGGCTCTTTGTCTATTGTGTTTGTAGTTGGCATAAAGATGCTCCGTTTTTAGTCACCTTTTATGTTTAGAAGTTTGATGTTTTATTTACAACTCATAATCTACTTATACGATTGATTTAGTCGCATTGTTGATTTGTTAG
>NZ_PNCN01000032.1:0-66315 GCF_005886135.1 Pseudoalteromonas sp. S4741
GTTGGTCACTCAGTATCTCTTTCGAGAAATCACATTGAGACTCTAAATTTGTTTGCCTCGTTACTTGCTCAATAAAGAACGAAATAGCTTGGCTGTTAGAACTCAATCTGTACGAGTGCCCACACAGATGATTGCTTTATATTGTTAAAGAACGTTGCGATTAAAGCGTTTAACTTTATCTCGCTAGGGCTGCGCATATTACGCTTTCCTATTTTTTTGTCAACACTTAATTTTGTTAAACTTGAAAGTTTTCGAAACTAAGTTTTACTCAACTCACTGAGTAGCTCGTGCCTCGCTATGCGTTGCCCTCTGCCGTCTCAGTGGGGTCGCATTATAGGGAGATCCGAAAACAGATCAACCCTTTTTTGAAGAAAACCTGAAATAAATGACTGTTCGCTGGATATTTAGACTAAACGCTCATTTTAACCACTAAAAACTCCGCAAAGGTCGACTTAATTAGCTTACTTTAAGTTTCCAACCGCATTTTTTCTGATACTTAATCTCTTGATTTAGCTCACTTGCCATCAATGGATGATTTTTTAACCAATCATTTTCAAATTGAATCACTAACTCTTCATTCTCAGCTGTTATCTTAAAGTTTGGCAACACATCATCTTGTCGGCGCATTGATAGAATAACAGCGATACGTAATAGTCGAACCATATACGCGGCAACAATACTATGTGCACCTAAATGATCTAAGCATCCCTTTTGAAGGTCCCAGCGATGACTATTAGCTATAGCAACAATTACTTTATGCTCTGATTGTGAAAAACCGGGCATATCGGTATTTTCTAAGATATAAGCGGTATGTTTGTGGTACTGCTTATACTCTATTAGTAAACCTATTTCATGAAGCTGCGCGACAGCATTCAAAAGCGGTAATCCGTTTTGTGCTTCAATCGGCCAATAATGACTGACTTCATTAGCTAACAGTACTGCTAAACTTGATACTCTAGATGCTTGCTTTTGATCCACATGATAACGATTCATAAAACCATCAATAGTACGTTGGCGAATGTCGGTATTGTGTAGCTCCGGTAGCATGCTATATAAAACACCTTCACGAAGCGCGCCACCCGCTAATCCCATTTGTTCTATTTCTAGTGACTCAAACAGTGCAATTAAGATAGCCAGCCCAGATACAAACACTAAACGTCGCTCTTCACTTAACCCTGGCAAGTCGAGTTCAGCGATAGTCTCATAAGCAATAGATTGTTGCTTAATGGTGTATAGCTTTTCAAGGGTGAGCATTTCATTTAAATTTTGGGCCACCATGATTTCTTGAATAGCTTGTACGGTCCCTGACGCACCAGAGGCAAGTTGCCAACCAGCCGTTTTATACTCAGGCGCTATTTCATCAATAACAGCACGCGCGGCTTTAATAGCAGTATTAAAGTTTGCTTCATTTAACTGGCAATCTTTAAAGTAGCGTTCAAGGTAAGTAACACACCCTATATTAAGACTTTTATAGTGACGTGCTTCAAAGCCTTGGCCGATCACCACTTCAGTACTCGCACCACCAATATCAATAACTAGCTGTTTGCCCGCACATGAAGAAGTGTGCGCAACTCCTTTGTAAATAGTTCGCGCTTCTAGCTCACCACTAATAACATTAACTTTATGGCCTAATATTTTTTCAGCACGTAATTTAAAGTCGTCGGCGTTGGTTGCTAAACGAAGTGTTGCAGTGGCAACAATGGTGATGTTTTTCTTGGGAATATCTTGCAAACGTTCCGCAAACAAGGCCAAACACTCCCAGCCTCGTTGCATAGCCTCTAAGCTCAATAGATTATTATCATCAAGCCCAGCGGCGAGTCTTACTTTGCGTTTGACGCGACCTATTGTTTGCAAGCCACCCGCCACTGATTTGGCAATAAGCATATGAAAGCTATTTGAGCCCAAATCAATGACTGCATATACATTTTTTTGCGGTTTAAGTTGCCCCACCGTTCAAAAACCTCTAGTTACGAATACTATCAAACTAACGGTCGGTTAAGACCGTCCTTTTTGGTAACCATTATTTGGGCGACGTCCGTTGTTATTACTACGATTACGTGGACCGGTAGAAAAATTACGTTTTCTGTGAATAGTCGGCTTAGTCAAATCATCTAGCAATGCACTTTTATCGTAATGCGATAAAGGGATGCTGTGCTCGATGTACTCTTCAATTTCATGAAGGTTATAAGCATACTGCTCACACGCAAAGCTAATTGCATGACCCGAAGCGCCTGCACGAGCTGTACGACCAATACGATGAACGTAATCTTCGCAATCATCAGGTAAGTCAAAGTTAAATACATGACTTACTTCTGGAATATGTAAACCACGCGCAGCAACATCGGTAGCTACTAAAAAGTCTAGCTCGCCTTTACTAAATTGCGCGAGTATTGATTGACGTTTCTTTTGGTTTACATCACCGGTGAGCATACCCACTCGATGTCCATCTGCTTTTAACCATGCATACACAGTTTCACAGCTGTGTTTGGTGTTTGCAAAAACAATGGCTTTCTCGGGCCATTCTTCTTCAATCAGGGTTAACAACAGCTTAATTTTATCTTCTTGTGAAGGATGAAATAGCTCTTCTTGAATACGTTTACCCGTTTTTACATCGGGTTCTATTTGCACATGCTCTGGGTTTGTCATATGTTCAAATGCAAGCTCTTGTACACGATACGACAGTGTGGCAGAGAATAATAAGTTTAAACGTTCTGATGTATCCGGCATACGACGGAACATATAACGGATATCTTTAATAAAGCCTAAATCGAACATACGATCGGCTTCATCTAGCACGACTACCTCAATTTCATTAAGGGTGTAACAGCCTTGCTTGTACAGATCTATTAGGCGACCTGTAGTACCAATTAAAATATCAACGCCTTTTTCTAGTTGTGCACGTTGTTTTTCGTAATCTTCGCCACCATATACTAAACCTAAGTTAAGATTACAGTGCGGCGCTAAAATTTTTGCATCTTTGTGTATCTGAATCGCAAGCTCCCGAGTTGGGGCCATGATCAGGGCTCTTGGATGTTTACTAGGTGCTTTGCTAGATTGTAATAACCGGTGGCATGTGGCGGTTAAAAACGCCAACGTTTTGCCTGTACCTGTTTGTGCTTGGCCCGCAATATCGCGCCCTTCACAAATAAACGGTAGGCATTTAGCTTGAATGGGTGTGCAATATTCAAACCCACTTTCGGTTAACCCGGCAACCACTTCCGGTGCAATAGCAAAGTCTGAAAACTTTTTATCGGTCAAATGTGTCTTAGTCATAGCGTTTAAGCATAACGTTTAAACTTGCAATAAGAAACAAGAGTGTTTAAATACGCACTAAATATTTCGCCTAACTAAACCGGAGAGCGCAATGAGCGAGAAAATAATCCAAATTACCGACGATAGCTTTGAAGCTGACGTATTACAATCAGACAAACCTGTACTAGTAGACTTTTGGGCTGAATGGTGCGGACCGTGCAAAATGATCGCCCCAATTCTAAGCGAAGTTGCTGAGGAATTTGATGGCCGTGTAACGATTACTAAATTAAACATTGACCAAAACGCAGGTACTCCACCTAAATTTGGTATTCGTGGTATTCCTACACTACTACTTTTCAAAGATGGTCAAGTGGCTGCAACTAAAGTAGGCGCATTATCAAAAACACAATTAGTTGAGTTTTTAGAAAACAACATCTAAGTGTAAATTTATAAAAAAAGGGCGCTCAGCCCTTTTTTTATTATTTATTTTACAGAAGTACTGGACGCTGCAGTAATGACCTGCTAGTTTATAAAGCCAACTAATCCTTAGTTATATTCAACAAACCTCACTCAACGATCTAATAAAGCGATTTTGAGTATGACAACTGTAATAAAGAACCCACCAATATGCATTTACGCGAATTAAAAGACAAGTCTATAAAAGAGCTTGTAAACTTAGCTGAGTCCATGGGGCTCGAAAACGTAGCCCGCTTAAGAAAGCAAGACATTATTTTTGCTATTCTTAAATCCCACGCCAAAGGCGGAGAGAATATTTTCGGCGGTGGTGTATTAGAAATTTTGCAAGATGGTTTTGGCTTTTTAAGATCATCAGAAGCTTCTTACTTAGCTGGCCCAGATGATATTTATGTATCTCCAAGCCAAATTCGCCGTTTTAGTATGCGTACTGGCGACTCTATTTCAGGTCTTATTCGTCCGCCAAAAGATGGTGAGCGTTACTTTGCTTTACTTAAAGTAAACGAAGTTAATTTTGATAAACCTGAAAACTCTCGCACTAAAATACTTTTTGAAAACCTGACGCCACTACATGCAAACGAACGCTTTCGTATGGAACGTGGTAACGGCAGTAAAGAAGATATTACCGCACGAGTTCTTGATTTAGCGTCACCCATTGGCCGCGGCCAACGTGGTTTATTAGTAGCACCGCCAAAAGCGGGTAAAACCATGTTGCTACAAAATATTGCGCAATCAATCACACATAACCACCCTGATGTTACATTAATGGTTTTACTTATTGATGAACGTCCGGAAGAAGTGACTGAGATGCAACGCCTAGTAAAAGGTGAAGTTATTGCATCAACATTCGATGAACCAGCATCTCGCCATGTACAGGTTGCTGAAATGGTTATCGAAAAAGCAAAGCGCTTAGTTGAGCACAAAAAAGACGTGGTGATTTTACTTGATTCAATCACACGTTTAGCACGTGCTTACAACACCGTTATTCCATCATCAGGTAAAGTATTGACCGGTGGTGTAGATGCTAATGCATTACATAAGCCTAAACGTTTCTTTGGTGCAGCACGTAACGTTGAAGAAGGCGGTAGCTTAACAATTATTGCGACTGCGCTTATTGATACCGGCTCTAAAATGGATGAAGTTATTTACGAAGAGTTTAAGGGTACGGGTAACATGGAACTACACCTTAACCGTAAAATTGCGGAAAAACGTGTATTCCCAGCTATCGACTTTAACCGTTCTGGTACGCGTCGTGAAGAATTACTTACTAAGCCTGATGAGCTCCAAAAGCTGTGGATTTTACGTAAGATAGTCCATGACATGTCAGAAATTGATGCCATGGAATTTTTAATCGATAAACTATCAATGAGTAAAACCAACGATGAGTTTTTTGATTCGATGAAACGTCAGTAATCTGAACGCTGGTTAACTAAATGTTTTTAAATAAAAAAGACACCAGATGGTGTCTTTTTATTTTTAGAGTAAATCAGCTTATCTGTATTGCTTAAGCAGTACCAGCAAGTCATTTACTAATGTTGTTAACTTTTGAGTGTTAATTTGTGACTGAAGTAATTCATCATCTAGTGCTTTTGCCACTAATGCTATCTCTTTAAACTCAAACATTTGTGCCGCACCTAAAACTCGGTGGCTATCTTTTTGCAACAATTTATAATCTCCAACTTTAAAATGCTGTTCAATTAGCTCACTTTCTGTAATCAGGCTTTGTTTAAAACTCGCTACTAAATCACTCATATCTACATGGATACTTTCTGTCGATAAATCCTCATTTGCTGAGCTTAAGTATTTAGCTAAAACAGTGTAAAAAGATTCTTTGTCTATTGGTTTTGCTAAATAATCGCTAAAACCAAGTGATAAGTAGTGGTCAATCTCGTGGCTCATGGCATTGGCCGTTAACGCTAAAATAGGCTGCTCATAGCCACATTGTTTGAGTAGTTCAAACGCAGAAATACCATCCATAACGGGCATTTGAATATCTAAAAGCACCAAATCCGGATACAACTTTAAACTTTGCTCTACGGCTTGCTCACCATTTTCAACGGCAATCACTTCAAGTCCTAGGGAGTGTAAATAACGACTGATCAGTTTTCGGTTATCACTGTGATCCTCAGCAAGCACCACCTTACCGGATAACAACCTATGCCCCTCACCCGATTTAGCCTGCATATCATCGTGGCAAACTTGCTCTTCAACTTGTATACAAGGCAAATAGAACGAAAACTCACTGCCCTTTTTAAACTCACTCTGCACGCTAATATAGCCACCCATCATCGCTGCTAACTGCTGCGACAAACTCAAGCCCAAACCGGTACCACCAAAACGTCGGCTAATGCTGTTATCTGCTTGACTAAAGCATTCAAAAATAAGCTTAAGCTGTGAGGATCTCATACCAATTCCAGTATCTTGAATACAAAAGAGCAGCCCTTGATCCGTTTTGCTAACAGCAATTGTTACGTGCCCCTTATGAGTAAACTTAATGGCATTGGCGCATAAATTAATAAGTATTTGTTTTACTCGAGTTAAATCTAGCCGCGTAAAATAGGTATCACCTAACTGACTCTCTAATATCAGTGACAAGCCTTTCGCTTTAGCTTGTGGAGAAAACATAGCATGAACATCGTTGATCAATCGCACCATATCAAAACAGCTAATGTTAAGTTCTAGCCTGTTTGCTTCGATTTTACTTAAATCAAGCACATCATTAATTAGGCTTTTTAAATGCTCACTTTGTCGTTGTATTACCCTAAGCTCATCTTGTAATTGCTCAGCCTTGTACTGACCACTAATAAGATTATCTGTTTGCGCCAAAATAGCGGTTAATGGCGTTCTAATTTCATGGCTTATATTTGCTAAAAACTGGCTTTTAACCTCGTTAGCTTCACGCAGTTCTTGCGCCACACTTTGCAGCTCTTTGGTGCGCTGTTCAACTTGATCACTCAGCTTTAACTTCGCTTGTTTTTCTGTTCGGCGTTTATAAACAGCAATTACTGTAATTAAAATCAATATGGCAACAATCACCAATAAGAACATCAGCTGTGAACGTTTAGCTATTTGTAATTCTTGTAAGTATTGTTGCTGTTTTAATTGTTTAATTTCTTGGTTTAGCTGATTTGATTCAAACTGAATTTGAAATTGACTGACCGCTTTTGAGGCTTCTTCGGTATTAACACTGCGCTGATAATCAACATACTGTTGATGCAAACTTAACGCTTTTTCATAATCCCCTAAGCTAGCATGGATCAGCGCTTCAACCCCCAAACCGTCTTTTATGCGCATGCCATTATTATACTCTTTGGCAAGCGTAATTGAACGCTCTGAGGTTTCTTTGGCATTTTCTGTATCGCCTTGCACAAATTGAACAGTCGATAACACGTGTAAAGCAGCCGCTAGTAACGACTTATTATCAGCCTCAAGTGCAAACTGCTGCCCTGCATTAGCATGATATAACGCGACATCAAATTTATTTAATTTAAGGTTAATTGTTGCTAAATTGGCGTGCTTAGTCGAAAGCTGAAAGGCGTTATTAACACTTTGATAGTAGCGCAAAGCTAATTGGTTGTAATGCAACGCTAACTGGTACTGCCTTGATTCAGTGTACGCCACACCCATGTTACCGTATACCTGTGCAACGCCATCGTCATCACCAAGCTCTTGAAAAACTTTTAAAACCTCACGATACATCTCAAGCGCGGACTCATAGCGAGAGAGACGAATATAAATACCGGCAATATTATGTAATATATCGGCTTTATCTTGTGCGCTCCCCTCTTTTTCATAAATGACTTTGGCTTGCTGATAATAATCGAGGGCTAGCTCCATGTTATACATATCAAAGTAAGCGAGCCCAATATTACTGAGTAAGTTAGCCTGTTTAATCGGGCTTTTAAGGGGAACGGCAATGTTTAACGCGCGATTATAATCAACGACCGCTTGTTGCACTAACCCTTGATAATAAAGCACCACGCCTTGCATTTTAATTGCACGAAAATAAAGTTTTGGCTGTTCTTTAAGGGTGCTATTCGCCTCTAGTAATTTAAAATACTTTAGTGCGTTAGCTAAATCACTCTGTGTAAACGCCAGCTCCGCTAAGTCACTGTAAATGGTCACGCGTTTTAAGTTTGGAAGATCAGGGTTAGCTAATATGTCTGTTGCAAGGCGGTGCTTTTTAGTCCATGTTTGCTCAAGATCGAACTGCTCAAACAAACTTGTCTGCTCATTGGATAAAGCGTCGTTTGATGCACCACTCAGTACAACCAAAAGAACAATAAAGCAGATGCGCTTTAACCGAGTCAGCATAAAAATATCCTTTAATCCTTGCTAGCCATAATAAAATGACAGCCAAACAATATGTAAACATCTAATTTAGACGAATATAAAACAGGCATTCACGCCCACTCCTTGGGGTTTAATGTTACTTAGGTGTATGATAATTTGTTAAAGATACACCAATTAATAGATTGTAAACAATGTTTAACCCACTGATAGATGAGATTTTTGAACTATTAATCAATAAAAAAGTGTGGATGGTTCATACTTTAGCATCGGAACTAAAAGAACGTGGGTTACTTGATACCTTAGCCGCTGATCCCGAGCGTGATTTATTTAAACGTAATTTTTTAATTATGAATGCACTTTATCAATTACAGCAGCAAGTCATGCCAAAACAGCAGCTACTGATTGAAAGTTTACACATTGAACTGGTGAGCGACCCTAGCCAAAACCAACTTCACCCAAACGATCCGCTGCGTGACTACTACTTAAACTGGCAAAACTTTGAAACATCAACAGCAGAAATTAACGCATTATTAGATAGCTTTTGGCAACGTTTCAGTAAGCCTAAACAACATGAAGCGCCTTTAAGTGCTCAGCTACATCAGCAATTAATCGCTCGCTGGCAATTAGTACAACCAATTACCTTAAAAACATTACAAAAGCGTTGGCGACAACTTGCAGTACAGCATCATCCAGATAAACAAGGGGGTGATAATGAAGTGTTTAAACAATTAAAAATAGAGTATGAGCAACTCAAGGCGAGCTGCTCATCTTAGATCGAGAATTAACGCGTTAGGCGACGCGCACGGATTTTACGTCCTTTAATATTACCTTCGGTTAATTTGCGTAACGCTGGTTTAGATGAGTTACGCTCTACCGCAACAAATGCCACGTTATCAAGTACGTTGATTTTACCAACTTGGCGCCCTGCTATACCATCTTTACCTGTTAATGCCCCTAAAATATCACCCGCGCGCACTTTTTGCTTTTTGCCTGCATCTATCATCAGCGTCACCATTTCAGGTTTGTATGGCGGCTTATCTAATAGGTTATAAGATGGCATTGGCTCAGGGGTAAAATCACGCTCATAGTGGTCACCAATTTGCGCTACTTTAAATTGCTCTGCCTCACCATAAATAGAACATGCAATCCCTTTTTTGCCTGCTCGTCCGGTACGGCCAACACGATGTACATGAGTTTGTGGATCGTGAGCTAAGTGATAGTTAATCACCATGTCCATATCATCAATGTCTAAGCCGCGTGCAGCTACATCGGTAGCCACTAAAATAGACGCACTCTTGTTCGCAAAATGAATCAGTGTACGCTCACGGTCACGCTGCTCTAAATCACCATGCAGCGCCACTGCACTAAAGCCTTCATCGGCTAAGTCATCACATACTTGCTGCGTTTCTACCTTGGTATTACAAAACACCACACAGCTTTGAGGGGTAAATTTAAGAAGTAGCAGCTTAAGCGTTGGATAACGCTGTTTATTATTATCCATTTTGTAGAAGTATTGTTTAATCGTACTTTTTTCTTGCTGTTCTTCTACTTTAATCATTTCTGGATTGCTTAGTACACGCTTAGCAATAGCTTCGATTGATTTTGGAAAAGTAGCGCTAAATAACAACGTTTGACGATTGGTTGGAATGCGATCAATTATGGCATCGAGGGTATCTTGAAAGCCCATATCAAGCATTTGGTCGGCTTCATCAAGTACCAGGGTTTCAACATCATCTAAACGCAATGTACCTTTGCGAATATGATCATCAACTCGCCCCGGTGTACCCACAATAATATGTGCACCATGTTCGAGTGAACCAATTTGCGGCCCAATTGAAACCCCACCACACAAAGTTAAAATCTTAATGTTATGAATACCACGCGCTAGTTTACGCATCTCAACCGCCACTTGCTCTGCAAGCTCACGAGTTGGGCATAATACTAGCGACTGAATACGAAAGCGTTTTACATTTAGCTTGGCTAAAACGCCTAAACTAAATGCCGCTGTTTTACCTGAGCCTGTTTTGGCTTGGGCAATAATATCTTTGCCACTTAAAATAGGCGGTAGGCTTTGCGCTTGTACAGGCGTCATTTGGGTGTAGCCAAGCGTTGATAAATTATCAACTAACCCTGAAGGTAAGGCCAACGATGAAAAAGCAGTTGCAGTCACAGTAAATTCCATAGCAAAAAATAACTTGAGAAAAGTCTCAATTAATATGTGGCTAATAATAGCAGAATTAGCAATTGGCAACCATTAGCAACGAACGATTAAAAACTGCAATAAAGACATTGCAAATGATAGTTGTTTTCATTAAGATCTGCGACGTTTTACTATTCTAATAATTCTAAGCCGGAAGCTACTAATGAAACTTAATCCTCTTTTTATCGCTCTTTTAGCCTGTACCTCTGCAAATGTATTTGCCAACACCGCAAATATAGAGCGCATTGAAGTTAAAGGTAGTTACTTCAACGACTACAAAGTAGATAATGCCAGTGGGGCAATGAGAACATCTACCTCATTACTCGAAACCGCTCAGTCAGTTACCGTAATCACTGACACTATCGTAAATGAGCAACTAGCAACCACTCTTGGTGAAGTATTGACCAATGATGCCAGTTTAACTGCAGGGTCTAAACAACGAAATAGAGAAGTATTTAACTTACGTGGCTTTCAATTAAGCTCATCAACCGGCTACCTGCGTGATGGCCATCAGCATTGGTCTCATTACCAACAACCCATTGAAATTTTAGAGCAAGTAGAAGTTATTAAAGGCCCTTCAAGTATTTTGTATGGGCAATCAGGTCCCGGTGGCCTAGTTAACATGGTAACTAAAAAGCCAACTGCACAAACGTTATTTAGTGCCAGTGCCGATGTTGACCAACATGGTTCAACCCGCTTTATGCTTGATGCTGGCGGCGCACTCACCGAGGCTGAAGATTTACGTGCTCGTGGTATATTAGTAAAGCAAGACGTTGAATATTGGCGTGAATATCAAAACGGTGAAAACCGTGAGCGTGACCGCTTTTTAGGTGCCTTAGTTGTAGATTACGATATTGGCGACAACGCACTTGTTCGTGTTCATTATGACCGTACCGATGACAAAGCAGGCTTAGATACTGGCGCTTGGATAGATAATGATGCCAACATTATTGGTGATGACAAAACAATTCGTGATATGTCATGGGCCTTTACCGACATTACTGTTGAAAACATGGGTATTGATTTCAAAGTATTTTTAACCGATAACTGGCAAGTTAATTTAGGCTACAATGAGCAAACGTTTGAACGTCAGCGCTTTGAGTCAGCACCACGTAAGCCAAGTGACTTTATCGAAGGTGATAGTTACCAGTCACGTCCTTACGATCGCTTTGATGATTGGCAGTTTAAAACTGCTTTTATTGACTTCATTGGCGAATTTGAAACCTTGGGTGTACATCATCAATTACTTGTAGGTGCTAACTCACTGGATTATTACTACGGCCAATTACGCACATCTGCTGATACGATTAATTTTTCTGCCGGTCAAAATGAGCCTAATCGCCCTAATATAAGTTACAAATCAGATGACACTATTAGCTCATCTGCTTACGACTACTACGGGATTTATATCCAAGATTTAATTTCATTCTCACCAGAATGGCAACTATCACTGGGTGGTCGTTACGATAAACAAAGTAAAGAAAACAGCAATAACGAATCGTTCGTACCTAAAGTTGGTGTACTTTACCATCCAAATGCCTCTGCAACTGTTTATGCAAGTTACTCAGAAGGGTTTGAGCCGCAAAACGAAACATTAGTAAATGAAAAAGATATTAATAACGGTATGAAGCTCGATGCTATTACCTCTGAGCAAAAGGAAATTGGGGTAAAATGGCAACTGTTTGATGATCGATTAATGCTTAGCGGTGCCTTATTTGATATTAGCAAAACAGGCACCTTAGTGAGCGAAGATCTTGTTAACCCTATCGGTGATATAACGAGCATTACCACGCAGGCAGGTGAGCAACGCCATAAAGGCTTTGAGCTTGCTGCTCAAGGTGCTGCAACTGACCGTTTATTTGTTATGGCATCAACCATGTATTTAGATGCTAACTATGAGCGTGATGAAAAATTAGAGGGCAAACGCCCTACTGATGCTCCAAAATGGTCTGCCTCTTTATGGACACGTTATGAACTCAATGACGCTGTTGCTTTTAATGCAGGTGCGTTCTACGAAGGAGAGCGTTTTGCTGATAACGCTAATACCGTAACAAAAGAGGGTTATACTCGTGTTGATATTGGCGCAACCTACAAGCTTAACTTAAATAACAATGATATTAACTTACGTTTAAATATTGAGAACTTATTCGATAAAAACTACCTAGTCGGTGGCGGTTTAAATAACGTTACCGTAGGTGAAGGCACAAGCGTGCGTTTAGCCGCACAATTTAGCTTCTAAGCTGATTCTCTATAAAGCCCATATCAAAAAGTATGGGCTTTATAAACCAATCCTTTATGACATAATTACTTACAGTTTGCTGCTTTACTAATTTATCACTTGCTCTAAAGTTGTAAATTAACAAGGAGCCTTATTATGTTGCTTTTCAATACTAGCCAGTCATTTCCTTATTTTGCACAAACGCAGTGCTGCCCTAATTGCCATAGCCGCGCCTATCATCTGATAAACCAAAGTCGCTTTTTACGCTTTACGGTTATTCCTGTTTTACCTTTAGCGCTAAGCTATAAATACGAATGCTATCAATGTGGCTATAATGCGCCTGCAAAGCTAAAGCAGTTACCTATTTTTGAAATTGTCACTCTACCTAAATACTTTATAGGAGTGTTTTTAGCGTTATGGGTGGGGCTGTTTTTTTACCAACAACACGCTGCAGCGCAAGCGCAAAAGCAACACTACTTAACTAACCCTAAAGCGTACGACACGTATTTAGTACACGCCGATAAATTTACTCATGAGCCATGGACACTGACCAACTTAAAAATTGCGCAGGTTTTAAGTTTTGATGAGCAGTTTATAACTTTTCAGGTAAGTAACTACAGCTATAAACGTAACAACGGCATTACGACAGCAATGCGTACTAGCTTATTAGTGCAAAACGGTTATTTCTCAACTGACAAAATTACTTTGCCTCGTAGCGAAGTTATAAGACTCTATAACGACGGGGTGATTTACGACGTACTACGCCCCTCAGCAAACAGTTTATATGGTGGTTTTGTAATGTTTCCGCCAAAACCTAAACCGCTATATAAAGGTTTAAAGCTCGACAAAAATAACCAACAAGGGATTACCTACTTTAAAAATGGACAGTACAAAGAAGCCGCTGAAAGCTTTAAGCTTGCCGCAAATGCCGGCTCGCAATGGGGGCAGCTAAATCTTGCGCAAATGTATCGAGATGGGCAAGGCGTAACTAAAAATGTAAAAACAGCAAAGTATTGGTACGAGCAAGCAATAGCGCAAGGTAATAGCAAAGCGAAATATGAGCTAAAACAGCTTTGTGACAATAGCCAATGTAAATAACCTAAGCTATAGTTAAATAATTAATAGTGTGCGCTTTGATGAAAATATAAAACAAAGCGCAGTCTAAAAATTCGCACAGTAGTTATTTTTTAAATATTTTTGTATAAGCTAAATGCAGAATAACAATGCATAGCCCCGCTACTACCCCTAGTAATCCGTCAAATATAAGAGGGGCTAATATTTCGCCGGTGCCATTTAATAACGACTTACCTATGGTTATTACTTCTAATTGCCAATGATGTAGTAGCTCAATACCGTGGGATAAAATGCCGCCACCGACTAAAAACATGGCCACAGTGCCGGCAAAGGCTAAAAATTGCATAAGCCTTGGCGCTGCTGCTAATAAGCCTTTACCGATCAGCTCTTTAAACTTATTGGCCGACACCTTGGATTGGTTAAGTAAATACAAACCCGCGTCATCAAGTTTTACAATTCCAGCTACCAATCCATAAACACCAATTGTCATGATGATGGCAATAACACTTAGCACCAGTGCTTGATTCATTAATGTAGCCCCAGCCACAGTCCCTAAGGTAATTACAATAATTTCAGCAGAAAGAATAAAGTCAGTACGAATAGCACCTTTTACTTTTTGCCTTTCATATTCAACTAAATCTAACTTTTCATCATCATCTATCGTTTCCTCATGGTGAGGTAAAAAGCGAGCAAATACTTTTTCAGCGCCTTCAAAACATAAAAATAAGCCACCCATCATTAAAAGTGGTGTAATTAGCCAAGGCAACCACACACTAATTAATAACGCAGCAGGGACTAATATCGCTTTATTTAAAAAAGACCCTTTTGCCACTGCCCATACTACCGGCAGCTCTCTATCGGCAGTGACCCCTGTAACTTGCTGCGCATTGAGCGCCAAGTCATCTCCTAGTACGCCTGCCGTTTTTTTAGTCGCGACTTTACTCATGGTCGCAATATCATCAAGTAAGGTCGTTATATCATCAAGTAATGTTAAGAGGTTAGTGCCAGCCATGATATTCCCTAGCTAAAAATAAGAGCTTAAACATAACGTAAAGCCTTATTTTCACCAACGGTTAATTTAGCTTTGCTAAGCTCTTAATTAACCAAGCGACCAAATAAGTAAAACACAACCTAATGAAACACTACGCCGTTACTATTACTTTAATAGCCCTGGTTGCATGCAATGAGCAACCCATTACAACAAACTACATGTGCGATAACACCGCTGCACAGCTAGATATTATTAGCAACAAACAGGCGACGCTCCGCTTTAATAAGCATGATTATTTATTAACTCATGAGGTGAGTGCTTCTGGTAGCAAATATATTAATACCAAGGTACTGTTTTGGAGTAAGGGCGAGCAAGCTATGCTAATAATTAACGGTAAAAAATATCAATGCACAAGCAATTAACCATTAACTAACAACATATTAAAAAACTTGCTACACTAACAAAAGTCTTAATATTGTTGATAAAGTTATGCATTCTATCGCTATAAAACATAAAATAATTTTAGCCTTTTCAGCTATTGGCCTGTTAATGCTCACCAGCTGCATATTTTTTTACTGGTCACTCCATCAAATCAGTACCACTAACTCGCGCATAGAAACGTTAGCGGTTCCGGTACAGCAAGCAAGTAAAGACCTGCGTTTATCGCTACTTTCAATTACTAAATTTAATGCCATTGCTTACAGCCAAACTAAACTTGATTTACTACTGCAAAATAAAAAGCAAGCACACGCAGAGCAAACACAGTTTTTTAATAAATTAGAGACGCTAAAAGCGCAAGTTGCCAAACAACAAAGTATGCAAACATTACTTGTTACTATTCATAATGACTTCACTAAACTAAATACAATAAGCAACGACATGCTTGCAGTAAAAGAGCAACGCTTTAAGGCACAAAGTACCGCCGCAGCACTGACTGTTACCTTTAATGAACAGCTACGCGATCTGAGTAACCAGTTACTTGATATAGAGCTCATAAACGTAGCAGGCAACCAGCAATCGCTTTTAAATGCAGTCTTTGGCACAGCGACTCGAATTGATGATTTATTATTTACTCTAAACAATAATGTCAAAGGCATTGGGCAAGTAACCACCTCAGAAGATATCAATGCCCACCAACAAGACACTTCTTTTTTACTCGATAATATTCAATCTAATCTTAGTTATTTAGAGCAACAAGCCTCTCCTATTACAAATAAGCTCAACGCCAATGAGTTAATAGCGGCGTTTAACGATTTAAGCAGCCTATTAAATAGTCCTGATGGGCTGTATGCATTGCAGAACACTGTACTCAATAGCAAAGACAAGGTTGATCAGCGGTTTGAAAGTTTTCAACATGCCTTTATCATTATAGAAAATCAGCTAATTGAGCTTAATAAACTTGCAGACACGCGTTTTGACTCCCTGCAAGAGAGCGCTAAGTCAGCAATCAATACCGGCTCTAGCTTAGTTATTATTATTGCTTTTGTTTTAATTGTTTTGCTGGTTATTATTTCAGTGTTTACTACTAACGCCATGCTAAAACCACTTAAAAAGGTAAATAAAGAACTCGCACGCATAGCCTCAGGTGACTTTTCACAGCGTAGTAATCCTCTAAGTAAAGACGAATTTGGTACCCTACTGCATAATACCAATAAGCTTTGTGATGATTTAACTCACCTAATAAAAGGGATCAGTAACGACGCCTACGAACTCGATAACTCAGCCATTCAAACCAGTGAAAAAGGGCAGCAAATGACCATCGTTGCTAAGCAACAGCTGGAACGCAGCGCACAAGCAACCTCATTAGCGCAACGTATGCTACAAAGCTCACAAGCCGTTTACAAACAAGCGCAGAGTACCTCAAATGAAATAACGAATGCCTCGCAGTTTGCAAATGATGTCAATGACATTGCAAACAACAATAGCCAAAGTATTGAATCTCTTTTAAGCCGCTTAGATAAAGCCGTCACCAGCACCGAGGAGCTTGCGCAATACACCCAACTGATTGGCGCTATTGTTGATACGATTAGCAGTATTGCAGAGCAAACCAATTTGCTAGCGCTTAATGCGGCCATTGAAGCAGCAAGAGCCGGTGAACATGGTCGAGGATTTGCCGTAGTGGCCGATGAAGTGCGTTCGCTTGCAGCACGAACACAAAGCTCCACTAGCGAAATAACCACCATGATCAACACACTACAACAACATACTCAGACTACCCAAGCTGAAATAAATGATGGTCAACAACAAGCCAAGCATTGTGTTGAAAACAGTACTGAACTAAATGCAGCCGTTGAGCGTATCAAAAGCACGTTAGTATCGGTCAATGCAATGAGCAAAGACATTGCCCATGCATCGCATGAACAACTTGCAAACAGCACTGATATCCAACAAATAATGGCTAAGGTAACCGATCATGCCACCTTAAATGCCGACAATGCGACGACCCTAGCAAGCGAAAGTGAAGATGTTAACCAACTTGCACACTCTTTAAAAGATGCGGTAGAGCGCTTTAAGTTTTAAGTGCAAGTAATGACTTGGCTTGCATGAACTGGGTATAATACTTTTAACTTTTTGCTAAGTAACGGCCCACAATGAAATACAAAGATCTACGCGATTTTATCGATTTACTTGAAAAACGAGGCGAATTAAAACGCATCAGCCAAGAAATCGACCCGTATCTTGAGATGACCGAAATTGCCGATCGCACACTGCGTGCTAAAGGCCCCGCTTTATTATTTGAAAACCCGAAAGGGTATGACATGCCTGTTCTAGCTAACTTATTTGGTACACCTAAGCGTGTAGCAATGGGTATGGGCCAAGAAGATGTCAGTGAATTACGAGAAGTTGGTAAGTTATTGGCATTTTTAAAAGAGCCAGAGCCACCAAAAGGCATTAAAGAAGCCCTTGGACAAATTCCGGTATTTAAGCAAGTCCTTAATATGCCAGCCAAAGAAGTAAAAAAAGCGCCCTGCCAACAAGTTATTTTACAAGGTGACGATGTTGATTTAACCAAGCTTCCTATTCAGCATTGCTGGCCTGGTGATGCTGCGCCTTTAATTACTTGGGGTTTAACCGTTACCAAAGGGCCTTATAAAAAGCGTCAAAATTTAGGGATTTATCGCCAGCAGTTACTTGGCAAAAATAAAATTATTATGCGTTGGTTATCTCATCGTGGTGGCGCGCTTGATTTTCAAGAGTGGTGCAAAGAACACCCTGGTGAGCCGTATCCGGTATCAGTGGCATTAGGGGCAGATCCTGCCACAATTTTAGGGGCGGTTACTCCGGTCCCCGATACATTAAGCGAATATGCTTTTGCCGGTTTATTGCGTGGCAGTAAAACGGAAGTGGTTAAGTCTATTTCGAATGATTTACAAGTACCGGCCAGTGCAGAAATCGTGCTTGAAGGGCATATTATGCCGGGAGAAATGGCACCTGAAGGCCCCTATGGCGACCATACGGGTTACTATAATGAAGTCGATGACTTTCCCGTTATGACGGTCACTCATATTACTCATCGTAAAGACCCTATTTATCACAGTACCTTTACGGGTCGTCCGCCTGATGAGCCAGCTATTTTAGGGGTGGCTTTAAACGAGGTATTCGTACCAATTTTACAAAAACAATTTCCAGAAATTGTCGATTTTTATTTACCGCCAGAAGGTTGTTCGTATCGTATGGCCGTGGTTACCATGAAAAAACAATACCCAGGGCATGCCAAGCGCGTAATGATGGGGGTTTGGTCATTCCTACGACAGTTTATGTACACTAAATTTGTTATTGTCTGCGATGATGACATTAACGCCCGAGATTGGAACGATGTAATATGGGCTATTACCACCCGTATGGATCCTGCACGCGACACCACGTTAATTGAAAACACGCCAATAGACTATTTAGACTTTGCATCGCCTGTCTCTGGCCTTGGTTCAAAAATGGGCATGGATGCAACCAACAAATGGCCTGGCGAAACAACCCGTGAGTGGGGCGAACCTATTGTTATGGATCAAGCCACTAAAGATCGCGTTGATGAACTTTGGGATAGCCTAGGTATTCTTTAACGACTTTGGTCTAGGCTATAAACTCACCCTGCGGATATGCTACTATTGCTCAAATAAAGTGCGTATCCGCTAATTTAAGGTAAAACATGCAAACATTACACGCTGACGTTGTTTCTATCAGTCCACTAACAGAATTTGTTCATAAAGTTATTTTAAAGCCGCAGCAACCCGTCACATTTGAAGCTGGCCAATATTTACAATTGGTTTTAGGTGAAAAAGATAAACGTGCGTTTTCAATTGCAAGCCGTCCTTCACAAACGGATGCTTTAGAATTACATATTGGTGCTTCAGTTGCTGACTCATATGCTATGCAATCGCTAGAGCACCTTCGTAGTGCCCACAATAATAATCAAACCGTGACTATTGAAGCGGGCTTAGGTGTTTCTCAACTACGTTTGCAGTGCGAGCGCCCCATTATTTTACTTGCTGGCGGCACAGGCTTCTCTTACGCAAAATCAATGGCCGATCACCTTGCTGAAATAAACTGTCAGCGCCCAGTGCTATTTTATTGGGGTGTTAAAGAAGAGTCTGCGCTGTATGCACACACCGAAATGAAAGCTTGGGCAGATAGCCATAAGCACTTCGAATTTATTCCTGTGGTAGAAAATCCTACTGACAGCTGGACTGGCCATACTGGTTATGTGCATAAAGCGGTAATGGACGATATCATCTCGCTTGAACCTTACGATATTTACATGGCAGGTCGTTTTGACATGATAGGCATAGTGCGCGATGACTTTATTAGCCACGGAGCCATTCGCGAAAACATGTACGCAGATGCATTTGCTTTTATAAAGTAAAAGATAGCAGATTATTTTTAAGGCACCTTAGGGTGTCTTAATTGTTTTTATTACCCGCCATTACCGCTGCGATGATTGTTATTACCTATTAAACTCATCAACATAAACAATTTCCTAAAATCCAATCTATAAACCATACTTTGTATAGAACATTCAGCGGGAGAAACCTAAATGCTAAATACAAAAGTAAAAGATTTTATGCAACACAAGTTGCCTCATATTACCCCTAATACAGAAATGACGACCGCCATTGCAGAACTACAAAAATTTAAATTGCTTGGTGCCCCAGTATTTGACGATAACAAGTTGCTAGTAGGTTTTATCTCTGAGCAAGAGCTACTTAAACCCCTAATGCAAAGCAGTTATTTTTGTGACGGTATGGTAAAAGTGTCTCAGTTGATGCAAACAGAAGTTGTGACGGTCAGCGGTGATACCAATATCATGGAATTAGCAGAACAAATGCAACCTGGTAAGCCAAAGAATTATCCCGTGGTTGATGGTGACGTTGTAGTTGGCATGATCAGCCGTGCCGATATTTTAAAAGCACTTTATGATAATTACGTTAGCTGTCAAACTCACATATAAACAAAAATGCCACTGTAAACAGTGGCATTTTTAATCGTATGGGTGATTAACGCTGTGCGACTTTGGTTTTGAGTGCCTGTTTATCTGCATCACTTAAATACGCAATTTCAAGTGCATTGGCTTGCGCTTTTTCCATATCAGCTTGCGATAAACCAGCTTGTGGCGCTGCAGTTGCATATTCGTACTCAATTTCAATCCCTTCAACAGCCGGATCATCGGTATTAATGCTGGCCAAAATGCCATGATCTAAAAACTGTTTAAGCGGATGCTTAGTTAAGTCATTAACTGTGCTGGTTTGAATATTGCTGGTTAAGCACGATTCAATACCAATACGGTTATCACGTAAATAATCCATTAGCGTTGAGTCTTCAATCGCTTTAACGCCATGCCCTATTCTGCTTGCACCAAGCTCGTTTAATGCTTGCCAAATACTGGCAGCACCCAATGCTTCGCCAGCATGCACGGTAACCGCTAAATACGCATCACGTACTTGTTTAAACTGATCAACAAACAGCTCGCCAGGGTAACCAATTTCGTCACCGGCTAAATCAACCGCGACCAAATCATTTTTAAAAGCAAGTAAAGCATCCAGCTCGTGTTGACAGGTTTTAACACCATAAGTACGAGACAAAATACCAATTAAGTTTGCTTTAATATCAGCATCTTTTGTTGCACTTTTAATACCATCGACCACAGCTTCAACAACGCCCTGAGGATGTAAACCTTGGCTTTGTGCCATGTAGTAAGGGCTAAAACGTAGTTCTACGTAATCAAGGCCTTGCGCTTGTGCATCTTCAATGTTTTCTATCGCAATTCGTCTACAAGCATCATAATCACCCAGTACCGTGACCCCCCAATCAAGCTTTTGTAAAAATGCCATTAGGTTTGGCTCAGGATCAATAACCTGAACATGAGGAATAAGTGCCTCAACATTATCTGCTGGTAAAGCTATATTAAACTGACGACCAAGTTCTAATATGGTTTGCGCGCGTACATTCCCATCTAAGTGACGGTGAATATCTAGCAAAGGTATTTTTCTATTAATCATAGTAGCTACTCGGTTGAATTAAAATTGCGCGAATGATACGCAGGTACATTAATATTTCAAGTGTAGAATATTTAAAATGGCGCTTGGAGGGCTTATGTCTGCCTTTTGTACAAAAATACGTGTTACTTATCTAAGCGAGATAAATAATACCAAAGCGTTTTAAATAGCTCATCAGCTTCAATAGGCTTGGTCATGTAGCTATCCATTCCAGAGGCAATCGCTTTTTGAGCGTCTTGTTCGTGAGCGTTGGCGGATAAACCAATAATAGGTAAATCAATAAAACCTAACTCATTACGAATCACTTTTGTTGCTTGTAAACCATCCATATTAGGCATTTGAATATCCATAAATACTAGATCGTAGTTTTTTTCGCTAAGCATCGCAATCGCTTCTAAGCCATCTTTTGCGATATCAGCAATACCGTGTTTAGTTTCTAAAATAGCACTTACAACATGTTGGTTTAATGGGTTGTCTTCCACTATAAGTAATTGATATTTTTCTAAAGAAATATTACTGACATCAATTTTTGATAAAGCATCAGCACTGTATTTGGCTTTTGGCAGCGATGAATGAACTGGTAAGCTAAAAGTAAACGTAGATCCATGCCCCTCACTGCTTTTTAAATCAATAGCCCCTCCCATCAATTCGACCAATTTTTTACAAATACTCAAACCTAAACCAGTACCACCGTACTGACGCGACGTTGAGCTATCGGCTTGAGAAAAGGGTTTAAAAAGCTGTTTTTGAGCTGCAGAGCTAATGCCAATCCCGGTATCGTTAACGCTAAAGTATGTCATTTTTGATGATTGCCAAATCTTTAACGTAATACAGCCCTTTTCGGTAAATTTTACTGCATTATTTAATAAATTAAGCAGAATTTGCTTTAAACGAATAGGATCGGTATTGAGAGTTAAATGCGCATCGCTGTCATACTCTAATTTTAAAGAAAGCGATTTACTCTCCACCTCAAATTGCATTAAACCGACGATGTCCTCGGCTAATTGTTTGAGGTTCACAGGCTCTTGCATTAACTCAAGTTTACCGGCTTCCATTTTAGAAAAATCGAGTACATCGTTTAACACTCTTAATAATACACTTAGAGCACCATCAGCTTGCTCTATATAGCCTTTTGCTTGCTGCCAATCCTGTTGTTGTAGCGCTAGATAGTGCATACCCTTTATGCCATTTATTGGCGTACGTATTTCATGGCTCATGTTGGCTAAAAACTGACTTTTTATAGCACTGGCTTCATCGGCCTTTTGTTTTTCTTGGCGTAGCGTGAGTGTTTGCTTTGCCACTTGTTCGCGAATTCGAATATTGGTAGCCGTCACAGAGATCAAAAATATAATCAACAACCACACAAATAACATACCCACTATTTGCGCCAGCCAGTATATTAACCACGATGATTTTAAAACGGGTTGATGCAGCTCAACGCGCCACATTCGCTGACCAATTAACAACTGATATTTTTTTAATAACACCATAGAGTGATGCTCTGCAATATAAAGTGCCTGCTGTTTTTCAGTATTATTAATATCAAAAAAACTAATCGCAATACGCTCATTAGAGTCAAACGACAGCGACTTAGAAAGTTTAGCTAAGCTAACCACGGCAACAACAAATCCTTTAAAATCGCCTTCTGTTACCACATTTCCAAAAACGGGATACATAAAGAGTACACTTAATTCATCGTTATTCGGTATCAGTGCTGTCGGTTCACTGATCACCAATTCATTAAGTACTTTAGATTTAGTGAGTGCTGTACGCACTTGCTCGTTTGAACCTAAATCAAACCCAACAATATCTTTCATACCCCTAAGTGGATTTATATATTTTACAGGGTAATACAACTCTCGATAGGGGGCTTTTTGCCATTGCCCATTCGCTGATTTTTGTTTGATAAACGGGTTTTCGCTATCAACTTGCTCAATCCATGATTGATACTCGGCACGAGAATCATCAGTAATAGCAGGAACCCATTTAAAAGCGAGTATTTCTTCACTGTAGCTTAATTGTTTAGCCGTAAACTGCGTAAACTCACTAAAACTAACGTCTTCACTATTTGCTAAAAAACCACTTAATAAAGATAGATGTGCAATGATCTCATCTAACTTTTGATTTATAGCGCTTTGAGTCGCAAGCACTTCCGTTTCTTGTTTTTGAGTGTCTTTTTGTTTTTTTACACTCGCTGCACCATAAAAACTAATACTAATAATCGCATAAATAAGTAATGCAGGAACAATAACTTGTAGCCGATGGCGCATCTCAGAATAGTGAAATACAGCTAATAGTAATGGGGTAAAAATTAATACGCCAATACTGTCACCTATCCACCAAGTAATAAAATTATCCAGCGCATTCGTAACAGGGATGATCTGGTTAAATACTAATAAACTCGTACCAGCAATAGCGCCTATGACACAGCCGACAGGACCTGCGATTGCTAAGCTTTGAATACTTAATTTTAACGATGAAAGGTCTAGAGGGGCTTTTATTACTTTTGTAATTATTTGCGCGCCAAGCCATGCTTGCAAAAAAGCAGCGCCGCTGAGGCCCACTGCATGTAACAAAATTTGCCAGTTAAAAATATCTGTAACATGGTCTAAATGAATTAAATTAATCAGTAAAGAACCAGCAATAATGCCTAAGTAAGCGCGATGGCGCCATAATAAAAAACTGGCTAGTGCAATGCCTGCAGGTGGCCAAGAAGCCACGGCATAACCGTCTACTGCGAGTAATAAATTACTAAGATAACCAGTAAAAAAATAAGCGCATGCAAGACTAAAAGAGAGTGTAAACACATTTTTCATAGCCTTCGCTCCTGCACTTTTAATTATTGATTTATAAAATATAATCCACTATTGGTAGAGCACAAGCGCCTTATCTAATTGTGCGCTGTGTTTATAGCTTAGTATAGCTTGTTGTCGATACTGTGATTTGTTATCGCTATTAAGCGCCTTGTCGAATACTCGTGCAGCTAAATCATAATCACCTTGGGCATTCGCTAAACATGCCAATGCTAATAATAACGCGTTATTGTGCTCGTCTTTTTTCAACCGTTCTTGAATGCTTGATTGCAACTTATATGCATTACTTGGCGCAGCTTCACGTAAAATGTCGGCAAGTTCAGTGTGGTGCTTAGCATGTTTGAGCATTTTAATTAACGCGTTTTCAATACTCGCCAACTGCCCTGTTTTTGCCATTTGAGTTAAGTACGCAGTGTGCGCATGTGCTTGCAATTTCTTACCTAATTGCTGGTACTTACTGGTTAGCTCATCACTTGCTTGAGCAGCAAAATAAGCTAAAAACACCTGCTGCCACTGCTTATCGCTCAATGCATCTTTACGTAATAAGCGCGGTAAAAAGTCTTCTAGTATTTTAAAGTGCTGCTGTTGCACCAACACTTCAGTGTACAATTTTAGCTCAAGTACCGTGGCTTTTTTAGACTCAGCCGCCATCCGTATTTGCGGTTCAATAACACTGCTGTCGCCACTGGCTAACCACAGTTTAGCCACTTTTAGTTGCTGCTCAGGGCTTATTTCAAACAAGTATTCCAGCGCTTTATCGGGTTGATTATTTGCCAGTGCAGCTTTTGCTAGTAACGCCAAACGTATGTCTAAAAATTTAGCTGGCACACTGTTACTTGATAACGCGCTTTCCACTTGCGCGTAATCGTCATTAATCAAGCTCCACAGCGCTTGCTCTATAGCTGCATGCTTGCGCTCTTGGCTGCGAGCAAAAAATCCATGTTTGGTATTTCTGTAAATAGATAGGCAGTAGCGTATGAATTTGTAAGTTAAATACAAAGCTGCTGCGCTCAGTGCCGCCATAATACAAAACGAAACAATCGTACCTTCTATGGTCGTGTTATTAAATGAAATCAGTACATAGCCTTTTTCATCTAACACGAAAGGAGTGATCGCTAATACCAATACAATAGCGACAATAAAAATGATCAACCCTATCATTGTGCCCACTCCTTAACTTGCTCAGTACTTTGTAATGTCACCTCAGGGTTAAAGTTAAGCGGCTCTTTTTCAAGGTTTACTAAAGTTTGTAGTACCACTTTTGTGACATTATCATCTTGCTTAAAGTATTCATTAACCAAACGTTTTGTGTCGTTTAAGGCGCTAAAATAGATGCTGGCTTGCTTGCTCATTAGCGCATCTTGCGCCTGAGTAATATTGAGCTTTATGCGCTGATTAATTAGGTGGCGCTCTCTATCAGTTAATAGCGGCTCTATTAATACCCCTTCGTGATGGCGAATTGTAATAAAGCTATCAACTATTTTATTCCAGCTATTTCGGATGTTTTGTTGCCAATCACTCATATTTTCAGAGAGCGCGTTTTCGTCAATTACTGACGCTTCTTCTGGCAAATTAACCGCATTAAATACCAAGTTATCGATACGATCTCTTACACTATTTAACTGTAAGTAAATCGCCTCTGTTGCAACGGGTTCAATACTATCGAGCGTTTGTATGTCTTGTATAATTGCTTGGCGTAACTCAAGCGTGCCTGGGTGGTCGCTTAAAAGTGAATCTAAACGTTTAAGCACTGCACTTGTGCCTTGATAATCTTGTTCAGCCCACAATTTAAATTCAGCCATACGTTGTAAGCTGGTCACTTCTTGTGGGTTTAATGTGTTACCACTTTGCTGCACTTTTTGCAGTGCTGCTTTTAATGCTTGCTGATTTTTTACAGAGTTTTCATTGAGCGCCATAGCAATTTGCTCTTCGCTCTTTTGTAACGCTTGCTGTAGACTGAGCTGCTCAGACTTAAGCGCTTGTAGCTCTTGCTGCAATATCTTATTTTGCTCTGTTAATGCATTAACCGCTAAATTTTGCACTTTACCGGCATTGAGCTTTTGATAAAACTCATAACCCACGCCACTGGCAACAAGTAACGAAATCACCAACGCTAAACTCCCCACCTTACTCACTTTATGGGTATTATTTTGCGTTTGATTATTGGCTTTTGCAGTGTCATTTTTAGCGGTGTTAGACGTGTTATTGGCTATTGGCTGCGCTGCTTTTTCTACTTTTGACGTCGCTGACTGTTCACTCATTTTGCTACCTTGCTGATTAATGCAGGCAAACATAGCGTGGTCGCTAGCCCCTGCCGCAGTATGTATATGTGTCGAATTTATTTTTTGCTGTTGTAAATAATCGCCAATACGCTCACTGGCAACATAAAATTCGCACTGTTGTAACCATGTTAGTTGCGCCGCGGTAAGGGTATTAAAAATGGCATCAACAGCGGCATTACTAGTAATGACTATACCGTGTACATTCTGGCTTTGCCAGTGGTCAATCCAGTCAGCGGGTTGTTGCGCTACCGGCTCGCGCTGATACACTACACAATTATTTAAAAAAGCACCGCGTTGTTTTAAGGTTTTTGCTATCTCAGGCCGCCCACCAATACCTTTAACTAACACAATATTACTGCCATCAACCTCAGCCAATGACTTAAGGGCCAGCAACCCCTCAGAGTCATGTTGTTTTGGCAAAGCCGCACGTACACCAAATACTTCATAAATGGTGTCGGCTGTTTGTTGGCCAACACCATAAAACTGCGCTTTGGTGTTAATTGCAGGCTTAAGGGCACTCAGTGCATGTACTGCATCTTGCGAAACAAAAATAATTTTGTCGGCATTAACCAACGGGCTTAGCTCAACGCTTGTTGGGGTTAAATACGTTATTTTTAAAACAGGACATAAAGACGCTTGATAACCCGCTTGCTCAAGTTGCTGTGCAAGGGCTGCGCCTTTTCCTTCGGGCCGAGTTATCAAGATGTGTTTCATTATGCGTCTCGATATACGTCAGCAAGGATTTTATCTGCGCCTTGTGCTAAGAGTTTTTTAGCCAGCTCAATCCCTAATTTTTCCGCATCATCAACATGCCCACTAATTTCATCGCGTAAAATTTCGCTGCCATCAATAGCCCCAACTAAACCACGTAAATGCACTTGCTCGCCATCAACCAGTGCATACGCACCAATTGGCACTTGGCAGCCCCCTTCTAAGTGGCGGTTCATTGCGCGCTCAGCATTAACACGAATACGAGTTTCACTGTGCTCCAGCGGTGCTAATAAGGCTTTAGTAACTTCATCATCTATACGGCATTCAATACCGACAGCACCTTGACCATTAGCAGGTAACGACACTTCTGGCTCAATAAAGTCACGAATACGTTCACCCATTTCTAAACGAATTAGCCCAGCCGCTGCGAGTATAATCGCATCGTATTGACCACTATCAAGCTTTGCTAAACGTGTATTTACATTGCCACGTAAGTCACGAATTTCTAAATCTGGACGCAACGCTCTAATTTGGCATTGGCGACGTAAACTTGAGGTGCCAACAATGGCGCCTTGCGGTAACGCATCAATATTGGCAAAATTATTTGAGACAAACGCGTCACGCGGGTCTTCACGCTCACAAATAACGTGTAACTCTAAATCATCTGGAAATTCGACTGGCACGTCCTTCATTGAATGCACTGCAATGTCTGCTCGCCCATCAAGCATGGCTTGTTCTAGTTCTTTTACAAATAAGCCTTTACCACCAATTTTAGCCAGTGGTGTATCTAAAATAATGTCGCCTTGAGTCGACATAGGCACCAGCTCTACACGCACGTCATCGTGAAAATGCTCTAGCTGCGCTTTTACAAATTCAGCCTGCCACAGTGCCAATGCACTTTTACGAGTAGCAATGCGAACTAACTTTGTTTTTTCAGTCATAAAATATCCATTAATAATTACTGGGGTCTGTTGACCTTTCAGGATTAAAACCTGTTCTATCTGAGGGCGATTTAATCAGCTAAAATTCTAAATTTTTTTTGCGCAATGAGTAAGCCTCGCTCATCAACCACATCAACGCGCCAATTCCCTAGCTGGGAATCCATAATATTTTTAGTTGAGTAAGTTCGGTAGCGCGGAGAAGTAACTTTGAGCGACACTTCCGCCATCACTTCCCCTTCAAATAACCAAATGTGCTTTACCTGCTGACCTTGTAAGTTTTTAAGCTCACTAAAAAATGACAATGATTCTTCAAATTGGCTTAAACGCACATCGGCGGCAAATACATTGGTTGGTTCACGATTACTCACACTGCGCGTCAATACGGCGCGGCTAATAGTAGCTGTATCTATTTTGGCACCAATGGCCACACTCGCAACTTGTGCTGATTCAGCAAATACTTTTTGCTCAGCCGGTTTTTCACTGGCCGTTTCGGTTTCAGGCGTTTGGTTATCTGTTGCAGCCATGGCTGCTTCTTCAGGCTCAGCAGTGAGCGTTGGCTCTACTTCTTGCTCAATATTACTTTGTTGAACTTTAGGCTCTGATGTTACTTGTTCGGTAATAGGAGCTGATCTTTGTTCATTTGGGGAAAGGATTTTAGGTGCTGTAATTGCGACACCGCTCAGCGGCTCCTCACCAGCATCTGTTGCGTTTTCACTTTCTGCTGATGCTACAGTATCATCGCTTAGCGACACAATTGCGGTTTGTTGCTCAGTAAAATCGAGCTGCTCATGAGGATGCGGCGCCCCTTGATCAGCATTCACAGCGCTAGACAGGCCGTAAATAACCGCTGCTGAGGTCATAATCACCAACATAGAAATACTCACAATCCGACGCCAATGCCACTCATAGCTCACGCTGGGTTCACTAACCTGTGGTTCACGTTTTACATTTGCTGTTATTACTATTTTTTGACTCATTTTGACCCTCAGCGGCTCCTAAACTAACTTAAGCGAGAAATTAACCATTGGCGCACAGCTTGTAACTCTTGTGTACAAACCTGATGCCCCATTGGGTATTCTTGCCAACTTACATCCATGTTATGCGTTGATAATACTTCAAACGCACTTCTACCCGCACTATGCGGTACAACGTCATCTTGGCTCCCATGAGCCATAAATATATTTAGCTGTGTTTGCTTTGCTTCATCAGCCAATTTATGTGGCACACACATATAGGTTGATAGTGCCATAACGCCAGCAAGCTTTTGCTCTAAACGCGGGGCTAAATGTAGCGATATGACGCCACCTTGTGAAAATCCCGCTAAAATAATTTTGTTCGCCGGTATGCCGTTAGCAATTTCTTGCGTTATTAATTGCTCAACTTTTGCTGCAGATTCCCTAACCCCCTGTTCATCTGCACGTTTGTCTAAATCCATCGATTTAATGTCATACCATGAGCGCATTTGCATACCGCCGTTAATAGTAACAGCCTGCATAGGCGCATGCGGAAAGATAAAACGCACACCTAGTTCACTGGGTAAATCGAGCTGTGGCGCTACTGGGGCAAAACCATCACCTGAATCACCCAAACCATGTAACCAAATAACCGTGGCTTTATGCGTCCCCTGAGCTGGGTATTGAACAAACTCTAAACTCATAGCGATGATTGCCACTTAATTTCTTGACCCGCTTGACGTGTTGACGCTTCATTGATGAAACTCCAAAACTCTGCGCCTGAGCGGTTATCGATCCATTGACCATCACGCATTTCAAAATGGTGACCATTAAATTTTGTTGCCACCCACACTTGATGCAACGGTGCTTGCTTATTAATCACAATTTTACTGCGATCTGGAAAAATAATTTCTAAAATACCTTGAGCCGATTCATAATCTAAATCTGCTTCACAATCATCAACTTGTTCTTCAATTGTGAACATAAGAGCTTCTGCTAACTGGTGATATTCGTGATCAGTCATCGTTAATTTCCTTTGCAGGCAAGACGCCTAAATAATGGGTGCATGTTTGTACAGCTAGTGTAACAGGAATAAAATCATCCGCGAATAGCTGCATTTTTTAGATATTCTGTTACTCTGCGATTATAAAGCCAGCAACCGTATTAATCTAATGAAAGCGACATATACCTTACAATTAAAACAACTATTAATCAGCACCGTTTTGTTGTGTGCGTTAGCTGGCTGTGGTCAAAGCGGCCCGCTGTACTTACCAGAGCAGCCTACTGAACAAAATCAGCCAACAGACACCCCCAACAAGCAAACACCTATTGAGCAAAAACAGGAGCAGTAAATGGATTTTTTTAATTATAAAAACAACCAACTATTTGCTGAAGATGTCAGCGTAGCAACGATTGCACAGCACTATGGTACACCGTGTTATGTGTATTCAAGAGCGACGTTTGAACGCCATTATTTAGCGTTTGCTAATGCAGCTCAAGATCATAAAAGCCTAGTGTGCTACGCCGTTAAAGCAAATTCAAATATTGCAGTATTAAATATACTGGCGCGACTTGGTGCGGGTTTTGACATTGTTTCAAAAGGCGAGCTCGCGCGGGTCATTAAAGCGGGAGGCGCAGCCAATAAAGTGGTGTTTTCTGGGGTTGCTAAAACCGCTGACGAAATTGCTTATGCGTTAGAATTAGGTATTAAATGTTTTAACGTTGAATCAATCTCAGAGCTTGAGCGCATTTCAGAAGTAGCCTGTGAGCTTAATCTAGACGCGCCAATTTCTATTCGTGTTAATCCTGATATTGACGCTAAAACACACCCGTATATTTCTACTGGCCTAAAAGAAAACAAATTTGGCATTGGTATCGAAACCGCGTTAAGTGTGTACCAACATGCTGCGTCGTTACCTGGCTTAAATATAGTTGGGGTTGATTGTCACATTGGCTCACAGCTGACACAAACCAAACCGTTTTTAGAGGCGCTTGATAAACTACTGGCATTAATTGATGAGTTAAAAAATGCAGGTATTGAGTTAAGCCATTTAGATATTGGTGGAGGCCTTGGCGTAACCTACGACGACGAACAGCCTCCCCACCCGAGTGAGTATGCAGCACAAGTAACACAGCGCCTTACCAATTATCGCCACCTTGAACTGATTTTTGAACCAGGACGGGCTATTGCCGCCAACGCTGGGATTTTAGTGACTCAAGTTGAGTTTATTAAGCAAAATCAAGACAAGTATTTTGCGATTGTTGATGCGGGTATGAACGACATGTTGCGCCCATCACTTTATCAAGCTTGGCAAAAAATTATTCCTGTCTCGGTGCGTGATGACGAAACACCTACCCACAACTATGATGTAGTTGGGCCGGTGTGTGAAACCGGTGACTTTTTAGGTAAAGACCGCCCTCTAGCACTCAAGCAAGGTGACTTGTTAGTGCAGCGTAGCGCTGGAGCGTACGGCTTTACAATGAGTTCAAATTATAACTCACGCCCACGGGTTGCCGAAATAATGGTAGATGGTGAGCAACATCATCTTATTCGCGAACGCGAAACCATCGAAAGCCTATACCAAGGTGAGAAAATTTTACCATAAACGTTTTTGTTACCTAGCTGCTCTGTGGCATGATTAGCACAGAGCAAAACCGAATTAGAGCGCTATGTTAGTTAATTTTTCCAAAATGCACGGCTTAGGTAACGACTTTGTTGTGATTGATAATATTACACAAAACGTTTTTTTATCCCGTGATCAAATCAAAAAGCTGGCCGATCGCCATTTCGGCATTGGGTTTGACCAATTACTGATGGTTGAAGCCCCTTACTCACCCGATCTCGATTTTCACTATCGGATTTTTAATGCCGACGGCCACGAAGTAGAACAATGTGGTAATGGCGCCCGTTGCTTTGCCCGCTTTGTACGCATGAAAGGCTTAACCAATAAGCATAAAATTAGCGTTTCAACTAAATCTGGTAACCTCACCCTGTATATTGAAAAAGACGGCCAAGTAACGGTTAACATGGGACACCCTAATTTTGAGCCGAGTAAAATCCCGCTCAAAGCAACCAAACGTGAGCTGACTTACATTATTCGTGCAGAAGAACATACCGTTTTTAGTGGTGCTGTTTCTATGGGTAACCCGCATTGCGTCATGGAAGTAGACGACATTGAAACGGCACAAGTGAGTACCCTTGGCCCGTTGCTTGAAAATCATGAACGTTTTCCACAGCGCGCAAATATTGGCTTTATGCAGGTTATTTCTCAAGAACACATTAAACTCAGAGTGTGGGAACGTGGTGTAAGCGAAACACTTGCTTGTGGTACCGGTGCATGTGCCGCTATGGTGATTGGCTTTATTCAAAACAAGCTCACCAGCACAGTGCAAGTTGATTTACCAGGCGGTAGCTTACAAGTTCGCTGGAGTGGCGAAGGCCACCCAGTGCGTATGACAGGCCCCGCTGAACATGTATTTGATGGGCAAGTTGCACTATGAGTGAATTAACTAAACAGCAAGTAATAGATTACTTACAACAGCACCCTGATTTTTTAATAAATCAACCTGCGCTATTAGCGCAACTTGAGTTACAACAGCAAGTTCAGGGTGCGACTTCGTTAGTACATATTCAGCAACGTCAACTACGTGAACACAATACTCAGTTAAAACATCAAATCGAGACGATGACCAAGCATGCCACGCAAAATGAACTCGTGTACCGCTTGTTCAGTCAATGCCATCGTCAGCTTTGGAGTAATTACGACTTTAATACTTTGGCAAGTAACTTACGCAACATTATTTGCATGAGCCCGACTATCAATGAGTGCAAACTCGTAAGATACGACAGCGCGTTTGAGGGCTTAGTAGAGCATAGATTGTCAGATAATAATCATTATTTAGGGCGGGTAAATCAGCAAGAGCGCGACTTACTCTTTAACGATGATACCCAATCGGCCGCCCTGTATTTAATTGGCGAACCCACTAACCCCTACGCAATTTTGGCTTTTGGCAGCCACGATGAGAACCACTTTGAGCCCTCACAAGATAACTTATTTGTGTTAGATTTTGTACGCTCATTACAAATACGGTTACTGGAACTGGCATGAGCGACGACACGCCAAATATTAGCGACTTAAGCGATAACTGGCGTACACCCATCACGTTATTTAGTGATTACTTAAAATTTGAACGCCAGTATTCAGCGCACACCGTCAATCAATATGTTAGCCAATTAGGTTTTGCCGCCTTGTATTTTAATAAGCTATGCGACAATTGGTTTGCGGTACAAAGTGAGCACATTCGCCGTTACAGCATGGCGCTGCGCGCTAAGCAACTGAGCGGTAGAACAATCAGCTTAAAGCTAAGCTGCATTCGAAGTTTATATAAGTTTTTAAAAGCAAAAAATATTACTGAGCAACCGCATTACCATAACCCCGCGCAAGGAATAAAAGGCCCTAAATTTGCCAAGCCTTTACCTAAAAATCTTGATGTTGACCAAATGGCACGTTTACTCGAAATACCCGATGATGATCCACTTGCCATTCGAGATAAAGCCATGATGGAACTCATGTATTCATCAGGTCTGCGCATTAGCGAGTTAGTTGGTGCTAACATGCAGGATATAAACGCCCGTAATGGTGAAATACTGGTACGTGGTAAAGGTGCAAAAGAACGGCTAATACCGGTTGGCTCTAAGGCCCTTGAGGCATTAAAGAAATGGCTCGCGGTTCGGCCGCTATTTATGGGCGCAGACGAACACGCGGTATTTTTAAGTAGTAAAAAAAACCGTATCTCTGTGCGCCAAGTCCGTTTGCGAATGCAAGAATGGGGCATTAAACAAGGTATAAGCTCACAAGTGCATCCGCATAAATTACGCCATTCATTTGCGTCGCATATATTAGAATCGTCTGGCGATTTACGAGCAGTACAGGAGCTATTAGGCCACAGTAGTTTATCTGCAACCCAAGTTTATACTCATTTAGATTTTCAACACTTGGCTAAGGTGTATGACAACACCCATCCACGTGCTAAAAAACGGACTGATTAGGGTAATAACCATGATCCGATTTAATCGCGCAATTTCTCCTTTTTCTGTACTAAGCTTTGACTTAGACGACACCTTATACGACAACCGCCCAATCATAACCGCAGCCGTTCAGGCACAAATTGATTATTTAAATGCGCTGCCAGGCTATAAAAAACAGGGGCCACAGTTTTGGCAACAATGCCGTGAGCGAGTTGTTCAACACCAACCTGAACTCATTGATAACGTCACTCAGTGGCGTAAACATACCCTACGCTTAGTTTTGTCTGAGCTTGGTTTTAAAGACGATGAAGTAGAGCATCATGCACACAGTGCTTATCAAGCATTTGCTGATGCGCGCAGTAATATTGAAGTGAGCGAAGACGTACTAACATTGCTCGATAAACTAAGCCAGCACTACAAATTAATTGCCATTACTAACGGTAATGTAGAGGTTGAGCGATTTAATTTAAAAGATAAGTTTGAACTGGTGCTGCAAGCTGGCTTGCACGGTAAGGCTAAACCACATACGACCTTATTTGATCAAGCTGCAACACATTTGCGTATTAACAACAGTGAAATTTTACACATAGGTGACAGCCTTGATAGCGATGTGCAAGGTGCTAATAACGCTGGCTGCCAGTCTGTGTGGTTAAATAATCAAGCACAAGCCTATGCCTACAAAGGACTTGCTGATATTGAAATAACCAACATTCATGCGTTAACCCACTTAATTGGTAAATAAACTATGCTTGTTTTATTGGCTCAATTGAATATAAATCAATCACAAGATAGGTTAGGGGTAATTACTTAACAATATCTTATAATAACAAGGACAGCGTATGACGCTCACAAACTACTTAACAACGCTCGCGAATGAGCCTAAGAGCATTGGTTTTGCTGATACTATGGCCGTTATTGATGCGCATTATACTTTTACAGCGTGCAGTTTTAGTAACCATGGGTTATTGAGCTCTGCGAGTGAAAATAACGGTTCATGCAAAATTTTTGCGTTTGCTAAGCTCAATGGTATTAGTAAGCAAAATACATTAGATTGTTTTGGGGCATTTTATCGCGAAGACGTACTAAACAACCCAGATGCAGACGATCACATGAATATTCGCACTTTTATGTTAGCGCCTGAAGCCACCCCATTTTTAGGTATTACCTTTGATGGTACGCCATTAACAGCAAAAAATAACGCTCCAATCAGCGTTATTTAGCCACTATTAGCAGTTTTTCCATAAAGTAACGAGTGCCATTAAGTGGGTAATTATCAAGTTGATATTTAACTTGGTAACCCCGTTTTTCATAAAAAGGCTTGGCTTGAAAATCTAAGGTGTCAAGCTGAGCCTGAGCAGCGCCTTGTTCAATTGCTGCATTTTCAAGTGATGTTAATAACGAATCAGCCAAGCCATTGCCTCGTGCAGATTCATCGCACCATAACCAGCTTATTAGCAACCAGTTACCAAACACATGACCGCTTATGCCTGCAACTAACTCACCTTGTTTATCGAGATATTTAAAGCCAAGAGGTTGACGCTGTGCGTCGAAGTGCTGAGCATTAAACTCAAGCATGTGCGCGCGCAGTGCTTGATTTAATTGCTCAGAATTATCGGGATGTAATAGGTACATTGGATGATTCCAAATAAACCTATATTAGCAAATACCTGACATTAAAATAGGTTGTTTTGCCCAAAGGGCACTTCGAGCATATTACTGGAAATTTTTTCTGGTTGACCACACATTTCATCATAAGCACTGGTGTGCCTTAGCATCATTTGTGCATAGGCGATATCTTCAAAGCGTTTTTGAATATGTAATGGGCTTGGTGCCTTTACAAATTCACCATTACTTTCTTGTACGTAGTATTCAACATTATTTATGACAACAGACACTTGGTACAAGGCCATTTCCAGTGAATGAACAACCACTTTTTGTAATGGCTGATGCTTTTTTAGTTCTGAAAATTGAATACCCATAGTAACCTACCTACTGTTAAATTAACTGTCCAAGTAATCAATACGCAGCTTTGTTATAATCGCGATCAATATTTTTTAATTACACGGCATTATGGATACAAAAATTCGACTCGCTAAATACATTGCCCATGCCGGTGTTTGCTCACGAAAACAAGCGTCGCGCTTGATTGATGAAGGCGTTGTCATGGTTAATAATCGCCCCGCTAATCATATTGATCATGTGGACGAAAACGACCGTGTTATCGTTAATGGTCACGCCATTAAAGGCCCAGCCGATTTAGTGTACTTTGCCTATCACAAACCGGTAGGGATTGACTGTAAACTCAATCAGCACGACCCAAGCAGCCTTATTCATCATTTACCGCAACTAACACGGGTATACCCTATTGGTCGCCTTGATAAAGACTCACGCGGATTGCTTATTTTGACCAATGATGGAGATTTTTGTAACCAGCTGATCCATCCAGACTTTCATCAACCTAAACGCTATTTAGTCACCGTCAATAAACCATTAGACGCGCATTTTTGCGAAAAAATGGCTGCAGGCGTCCCTGTCGATAAGCAAATAACACGACCTTGTGAAGTAGTTAAAATAGCGAGTAATCAATTTAGTATTGTTTTAAAACAAGGGCTCAACAGACAAATTCGTAAAATGGCGCATTACTGTGGTTACAAAGTGATTGATTTATACCGCGTACAAATAAGTGAATTACTGTTAGACCATTTAAATTTACCTGAAAACCAGTTTATAAAAATTAATAAAAGCGACATTTTAGGCTAACAAGCTCACGCTACCCCCCCTCACTTTAATGCGATAAAAAATATAAAATAAACGTGCAAAAATAGATTACAAATGTAGTCTTAAATTAAAGATTACACTTGTAGGCAATAAAATGATCGAATTATCAAAAGCAGAATTTGAAGTGCTGGACGCACTCTGGATTAACTATCCCGCCACAGCCAGCCAAATTATTGAGCGTTTAAGTGACGATAAACAATGGCATGAAAAAACCATTAAAACCTTATTGGGTCGTTTAGTAAAAAAAGGCGCGCTTAGCTTTGAAAAAGACGGCCGCCAATATATTTACACCCCCTGTATAAAGCGTGCTGATTACACTTTAAAGGAGAGTAAGAACTTCATAGAGCGCTTTTTTAGTGGTCGTATTGCCCCCTTGGTAAGTGGCTTCGCTAAATCGGAGCAACTCTCTCAGCAAGATATAAACGAGCTTAAAAAAGTCATTGATGACTGGGAAAATAATCAAAAGTAAGGAGTTTGCATGGTAATTTAAATAGGATTTAATTGGCTCATTGAACAACAGCTATTATTAAGTCTGTTGTTTGCAGGGTTTGTTTTACTTGAGCGCTTTGGCTTAAAAACCCTTGGTTCACACTTTGTGTATAAATTAGCTTGGTTAATACCTGTATCAGTTCTGTTGGCTAATTTACCTAGTGCAATTAAGCCACTATAAAATAGCAGCATTAGTTACTATTTAATTACACCTAATCAGGTACTTACAAACGACTTGAGTGTTAGTTTGGCGCTACTGTATGTCATTATTACTACGGTCTTATTAATTGCCGCTGTTGTTACCCATACCCGATTTGTCAAAGGCCTACAGCTCACTGAATTAGCACGCTTTAAGCAAGTAACAGTAGGAGTACAAACTTATACCAGCGCTCAGGTGGCTACGCCCATGGTCATTGGTGTTTTTAATAGCAAACTGGTATTGCCGCACAATTATAATACTCTGTTTGATAAAGCTACATTGGCGCTTATTTTAGAGCACGAAAATGTGCATATAAAACGCAAAGATAACCTAACAAATGCGCTGCTATTACTGGCTACAATTTTAATGTGGTTTAACCCTTTAGCTTGGATGGCTTACGCAAGCTTTAGACGCTTACAAGAGCTGACTTGTGATGAACGGGTACTAAGCAATAAAACCACACAGCAACAAATTTTATACAGCAAAGCCTTAGTAAACTGCGCTGCAAATGCACCAGCGGGTCTGATGGCTTATTCTCGTTATAAACTGACGGCGATCATGCCAATAGCGGCTCCCATGCCTACCAGCCAAGTGATCGAGCGAATAATATCGAGGTTTAAATAATAAAAAGTACAAAATAAAATACGCGCTACAATATGCGTCATCGCTAAAGTTTCGGTTACGGCATTAACATTGTTTGTGCCTAATACAGCAGCCAAAGCAACGGCAAAAACCGCTAACGATTCAAAACAGTTTTGATGAGCAGCCAGCGCCCGTGCTCCGAGCCCTGTAAGTTGTGTTTGTTGTTGCCGCGGATGTTTATTATCGTAACCACCGAGCTTATTCATTTCTATAATAGCTGGGATCCTTGCAACATAAGGCATGATCACTGCAATTAAGGCGCAAACCAATAAAATCGTCATTATCATTCTCAAGTTATTATTTATGACCCAAAATAACACAGCAAATAGAAAAAAGCCGCCAAATATAAATAACCTGAGCTCTGGCGGCTAGCAGTAACATCCCTCACACTATAGCCGATTTAAGCAGTGCGTCACTGTGGCAAATTGTCGCAGGTGATGAATATTCATTATGCCTTTTTGATGGTCGCTTTCATGTCACAGTACTGCTAAATTACTCCTCCGCTTTTTTTGTATGTTATTTAAGATGATTTGGATTTTACTGACTATTTTTGCCGCATTTATGCAGTCATGGCGTAATGCGCTGCAAAGTAAATTAAGCGCTCATGTCAGCGTTGCTGGCGTTACTCTAGCCCGCTTTATTGTCGCAAGCCCTATTGCAGGTCTGTATTTATATGCGCTTTATTATTACCAAGATGCGCCTCTCCCTTCGTTTAACCCTTTATTTATTAGCTATATTATTGGAGCCAGCATAGTGCAAATTATTGCCACGGGGCTCATGGTGAAGTTGTTTAAAATGAACAATTTTGCAGTAGGCGCCGGCCTTGCTAAAAGCGAAGCGCTAATGGCGGCGATATTTGGGTTACTATTTTTTGGTTCGGCGCTTTCATTTTTAGGTTGGATTGGTGTATTTATTGGCGCACTCGCTGTATTGCTATTAAGCGGCATTGCGAATGTGAAACATTTTAGCTTAAAAACCGCCTTAACAGGGCTTGCCTGCGGTACTTCGTTTGCGTTGTCATCGTCATGGATCAGAGAAGCCAGTTTAAGCTCAGGTATAGCTTTTCCGTATGCGCCTGCATGGGTTTTATTGCTTGTTATTAGTTTACAAACACTGATGCTGTGTATTTATATTGCCTTAAAGGAACGCGATACATTTAAAACTATGTTTCAGCATAAGGGCATGACTTGTACGGTGAGTATATTTAGTTGCTTGGGATCAATAGGTTGGTTTAGCGCAATGAGCTTGCAACATGTTGCCTATGTAAAAACGCTCGGCCAGATAGAAGTATTTTTTACGATATTGATTGCTGTTTTATGGTTAAAACAACCGCTAAAACGCCAAGATAGCGCTGGGCTATTATTGATTGCAGTGGCTGCGATATTGGTAATGCTGCCGAGCAGCTAAAAAAGCGCAGGTATCAACCTGCGCTTGTTTAATCTAACAATTAATGACTAATTTTTAAGGTGATGACACCACAAATAATCATTAACACACCAGCAATACGGCCAAACGTGGCTGCATCACCGTAAAATAATATACCCACTAAAAACGTACCAGCAGCACCAATACCCGTCCATACTGCGTACGACGTGCCCATAGATATTTGCTTTTGCGCCAACCACAACATAAAGCCGCTCGCGACCATAAACGCAATGGCAATCGCTATGCCCTGCCAACGAGTTTCAGGGGTTTGAGAAATTTTTAACCCTATAGGCCAGCCAATCTCAAGTAACCCAGCAATAATTAAATACATCCACGCCATTAAATATCTCTCTTTTTCAATATCACTTCATACAAATCGTGACGGCGGTCTTTTAAGTTACGCACTGTCCCTTCACTGTGAAGAATTTTTAACTTATCCATATCTAAGTCGCTAAATAATAACATTTCTGTATTGGTGGTGGCTTCATTTAGTGTGGCATCGTGCGGAAATGAAAAGTCCGATGGGGTTAGTACCGCCGACTGTGAAAACTGCACATCTAAGCTTTCTACTTCAGGTAAGTTACCCACAGAGCCTGCAATAACCACATAACATTCGTTTTCAATGGCACGTGCTTGGGCACAATGGCGTACACGCAAGTAACTATTTTTAGTGTCAGTCCAAAATGGCACAAATAAAATATCCAAACCTTGGGTGGCCAAAATACGTGACAACTCAGGAAATTCGACATCATAACAAATTTGAATACCTACACGGCCTGCATCTGTATCGAATACAGCAATTTTATCACCGCCTTGGATCACCCAATCGTTTTGTTCATGCGGGGTAATATGAATTTTACGTTGCTCGTCTATTTTACCGCTGCGATGGCATAAATAACTAACGTTATATATTTTATCGTCTTCGGCAAGCGGCATTGAACCGGTAATAATGTTGGCGTTGTATTCTATCGCCATACGCGACATGGCGTTTTTAAAGGTCTCTGTGTATTCGGCTAAATACCGAATTGCCTCGGTTTGATTGCTTTGCTCGGTTAATCCCATCAGTGGCGCATTAAAAAACTCAGGGAATAAAATAAAATCGCTTTTGTAATCAGATACCGTATCAACAAAGTATTCAACTTGCTTAAGCATTTCTTCAACCGATTCAACACAGCGCATTTGCCACTGCACAGCCCCTACCCGTACGATTGATTTAGTTGACTCAATAACGGTGTCGGTTGGCTCATACATAATGTTATTCCACTCAAGTAATGTGGCATAACCTACTGATTCTTGATCCTCTGGAAGGTACTTTTTAAGTAAACGCTTTACCTGAAAATCGTTAGCCAATTGAAAGCTCAATATAGGATCGTATATCTCTTTTTGATCGACCTTAGCAATGTATTCCATCGGGGTCATTTCACTGCTGTGATTGTAATAACGCGGAATACGCCCACCCGCTAAAATAGCGCGTAAATTATACTGACGGCACAATTCTTTTCGCGCATCATATAAACGGCGTCCTAAACGCATGCCACGGTATTGCTCACTAATAGCAACATCCAAACCGTATAAAGCATCCCCTGTGGTGTCGCTAAATACACGGTCGTGGCCATCGGCAATATCTTCATAGGTATGCGGGTTTGAAAAACGTGCATAATCCACTTGGACACTCAGCGCTAAACCCACCAGCACGCCATCATCAACAATACCAATTTGCCCTTCAGGGAACTGATCGATGAGTCTAAAAATAGTATGGCTTGGCCATGCTCCGCCTAGGTCGGGGTAAGCTTCGTCCATCAAGGTTTTAATTTGTGGGTATTGTTCTCGGGTTAAGTTACAAATTTCAAGATGGGTTTTTTCTGCCGACATATACAACTCCTTTAGGCATGTAAGAATCAAAAAAGCTGAACACATGCTCAGCTTTATTAGGTTTATGCGTTTTTATTCGCGCTTTGCGCTACTTTAAACTGCGATAAAAAAGTGTGGTTACGCGCTCTTTAGGTAACCAATTTGCATATTCAAGGCCAAGTTCTGATAATGGATCGGCTTTGAGGACTTGCTCTAAACTGGCATCGTTTTGCATAGCATTAAGCATAACATCTTTCGCTTTTTGTACCAGCTTACGATACGTCATTAGCCCTGAACGGTCGCTTATCGGGCCATGCCCTGGAATAACGGTTGTTTTTTCATCAATTTGTTTAATCACATCATCAACCGCCGCTAAAACACCATTAACACTACCGCCACTATCTACATCAACAAAAGGTAAGCTTCCAAAGTTAAAATATATATCGCCCATGTGCACTATGTTGTCGTTACTAAAAAAGATAACCGAGTCGCCATCTGTGTGTGCATTTGAGTAGTGCACAACATGCGCATGCTCATTGTTAAAGTGCAGTTTTAAATCATGGCCAAAACTAATACGCGGTAAGTAATCAGAACCCTCACCATGTTTTTCTTTTAAGCGTTTGTGCACATTGTCGTGAGCAATCACATGTGCGCCCGCTTTGGCAAAGTTCTCGTTACCCCCAGTATGGTCACCATGATGGTGTGTGTTAATTACAAACTCGGCACTGCCTGGCTTTAATTCGCTAATGGTTTTTTTAATATCGTCGGAAAGCTTGGCAAACTGATCGTCAATAATATAAATACCATCATCCCCCACGCTTGCGGCAATGTTACCGCCTTGGCCAAATAACACGTAAACATGTTCACTTAATTGTGTAGCCGTAACAGGGTTTTCATCCGCAAATGCATGATTGCTTAACAGTAAACTGGTGATTAATGCCGGTAGTAATTTTTTCATTTTTGTTTTCCTATAGTTGCTTTATCTGGGTTATAAAACGTTATTACTACTTATTTAGCTCACTTTGCATCCAAGGCTAGTCGTTCATTGGTGTAATTTCAATTTGATGCATTAATGCTTGCGGTAATAATGGCGTGTGCTTACCTTTTACATATTCATCAAAGCCAGCTCGGTAAAATTCAGAAAGTGGGTGCCCTGATTGCCCACCCGGAATCGTTAAAATAGCATTCTTTAAGTGCCCAGGCTGAACAATAAAACGCTGTGATGCGCCAAAACTACGTTTTTGCACCGCTGGCATATAACTGTCACCAAACCCGGGCGCTGTTGGCATGTTAAGTAACTTACTTAGTATGGGCATTTGTTTAGCAAACGGGTGCTCAATCGCTAATTCGTTTACTTTTCCCCACTGCCAGTTTTGTATGTTACTACCAAACCGTGATGTTAACTGCGTGAGTGTTTGCTCAAAGGCACCCTGTAATTGCTGCTCCCAATTAGTAAACTGCGGATTAACCCAACTTGTTGGCTGAGCCTTTATTAACTGCCAAACAGCAGGCTCTAAATCACGTTTCACATATTTTAATGTGCCATCTTGCTGGTTGAGTGTTGTCTCAATACTGCTAAATAGAATATTAATCAGTTCATCACGATACGTCTTTACTAAGGTATACCCTATTGATTGCGGGCAAGCGCATTGCTGCCAGTTTTCGAGGGCATTTATATGATCTTTATAGCGCGTGGGCTGCTTTTTTAACTGCTCAAGCAATAAGGCATGCCAAGGCATTAAAAATCGTGCTTGGTTATCTAACTGCAACTGATAAAAATCACTTTCATTAAAGCGTTGTTTTTCAAATAACCTATCGCGAATTTGCGTTGCACGGGCTCCAAGCGCATAGCCGCCATTACCAAAACGGACGTTATCATCAGCAGATACCACTCGAGAATTACCTGTCCATAATCGCCCGTTTTCAGGATTTTTAATAAAAGGTCGATCGATTTCGTTTTGCTGCCAAAGCGCAGAGTAATCTTCTTCTTTTACGGCTAATTCATTGGGTGTTGTTCGCGCAGGTATGCCGCCCATATTTTTCCATGCTGCATTTCCTTGGTCATCGACCACCAGCAGGTTTTGCACAGGAATGCCTACGTCACTTGCAATATCAAGCGCATCATCAACAGTCTGTGCTTGCTCAAGCTGTAATAGCTGCATATTAACGGCGTATGGTTGATGTGCAGCCCAGCTCAGTGCGTAAGGCTTTTCATTGATGTATTTTACCGGACCGTATTCACTGAGCGTAAGGGAGTAACTTTCTACTTTGCCACTGGGTAATGCAATAGACTCATCTACTTGCCACATTTTGCTATCGCTATTAAGCGCAATCCAATCGGCGGTATCTAAATACCCGTTGGTAAACCCCCATGCAACGTTGTTATTTGTGCCTACTACAATCGCCGGCGCTCCCGGAAGCGAGACACCCGTTACCTGCATGGGTTTATTATTTAATGAATAGTTTAATTGGGCTCGATACCAAATAACCGGCACAGCCATTGATAAATGCATATCATCAGAGAGCATCGCAGCCTGAGTGTTGGTTAAATTTGAGGTGACAGCCCAATTATTACTACCCACTTCCAAGTTAGCGGTAATGGGTTTAATCGCGGTGATTGGTTGCGATAAAAGTTCGGGGATTGGGTTATGCAAAAGAGCGAGCTGACTGCCATCCAATGCGGCTTGATATTGGCTAGGCTGAGTAAAAAAACTTACCATTTCAGCCCCGTATTGCTGCTCTATTTGAATTAAAGCTTGGTCGCGCTCAAATGTAGATGACTGTAAATCAAGGTACATGCTAAAAATAACTAGTAAACTGTCTTCACTTTGCCAAGGCTTTTGCTCAGCCCCCGTGAGTAAATATTCAAAACTTGGGTACCCTACTTGTGCAAGGCCTTCATTTACACCTTGGGCATAACTGCGTAGCAGCTGTTTGTCGGCCTTCGGGAGGGTTTTTAAAATAGCTTGGCTGCGTTTACGTAATTGGTGAAAACGCATTTTTTTATCAAGCCCAAGCGCGGCTTCACCAAATAGCTCGCTTAGCTCACCTGCGGCATTACGTCTAAGTAAATCCATTTGAAAAAAGCGGTCTTGCCCGTGAGCATAACCTAAGCCATAGGCAGCATCGTGGCGAGTTGCTGCAGTAATAACAGCTTGGCCAAGCGTATCACGAGCGACTTTAACTGGCTGCGTTACCGCATCGCTTCGGCCTTTGCCATCAAGGGTAGGTAAACTTAGAGTCAACACGCCGTAAACAATTGCAGTACTGGCGAGCGCTAAAATCACAACAATTAATAGCAACCGTTTGATTACTTTAAACATAAACATACCCTTCAACTTTTTCAATAAACTATTATTAGCATATATTCATATTCGTTCTATTAAAAACACTACGAAAAGCGGGTAAAGGGTGAAATAAACATCAAAATCCACGATAATACACAGTTCATGTATTGTGCAGACCTAGTTGAGATCAAAATGACTGAAAAAACATTTATTAAAGGTAAAGACCGCGATTTAGAATCGTCTATCTCTACCATGCAAAACAAGCTAAAAGCGCTAAATATTAATATTGAAGAAGCGCTGTGGCTTAACCCTGTAGCAAACTGTTATTCAGTTCATATAAAAGATAGCGACTGCGGTGTGATGTTTACTAATGGTAAAGGTGCCACTGATAAAGCCTCTATCGCCTCTGCGCTAGGTGAATATTTTGAGCGTTTAAGCTGTAACTACTTTTTTGCTGATTTTTACTTAGGCGAAGAATTTGCCAATGATGACTTTACTCATTATCCAAACGAGAAATGGTTTAAAGTTGAAAACGATGAAATACCACAGGGTATTATGGATGAAAGCTTATGGGATTATTTTGACCCAGAGCGTGAATTAACCGCATCACACCTTTATGACTTTAACTCAGGCAATTTTGAACGTGGTATTTGTTCTGTACCGTACACTCGTCAGCGCGACAACCAAGACATTTATATTCCGGTGAATGTGATTGGTAATATTTTTGTTTCTAATGGCATGAGTGCCGGTAATACTAAATTTGAAGCCCGTGTTCAGGGGTTATCTGAAGTATTTGAGCGCGCTATTAAAAACCGCATTATTGCCGAAGGTATCAGCTTACCAATCGTGCCTGAAGAGGTGGTAAAACAATACCCTAAAATTCATGAAGCCTGTGAAGAGCTGCGTAGCCATGGCTTCCATTTACGCATTGCGGATGCATCACTAGGCGGTAAATACCCAGTAATGAGCGTCACGCTTATAAACCCTGTTGATGGGTCAGTATTTGCTTCTTTTGGTGCTCACCCTTCATTTGAAGTAGCGCTAGAGCGTACCGTTACCGAATTACTGCAAGGTCGTCGCCTAGATCAACTTGACGTATTCCAACCTGCTACATTTGATAACGACGAAGTCGCTACTCCTGAGAATATTGAACTGCACTTTATTGATTCAAGCGGTTTAATTTCACATGACTTTTTCCGCTCTGAAGCAGATTTTGAATTTGTACATTGGGACTTTAGTGGTTCAACTGAGCAAGAATACAACTTCTGTACTGATTTAATTCATAGCATGGGTCACGATATCTATATTATGGATTACACCCACTTAAACGTGTATGCATGTCGTATTTTAGTTCCTGGTATGTCAGACATTTATCCTGTAGATGAGCTAATTTGGCGCAACAATAATGAAGGCGCTAAATTCCGCGAAGACTTCTTATCGCTTGATCAGTACGATAGCGAACAGTGGATGGAAATTTACGACAACCTCGAAGAAGCAGGCCACAGCGATATTATTCGCGCAGCTGAATTCATTGGCTTAGCAACCGACGCCGATACACCTTGGCACACACTACGCATTGGTGAGCTTAAAGCACATTTATGCTTAGCGGCGGGTAATGAAGAAGCTATTGACTGGGTTGATTGGATTTTGCATACCGGCCAAGTAAACGACGAAGCGATGCGTCACTTTCGTTGCTTAAAAGCAATCCTTGAAATTAAATATGATGACGAGCGCGAATATGCAAGTTATCAAGATGCATTAGGTTTAATGTTTGGTAGCGACAATGTCACGCTTGCTATTGAAATTGCTGAAGGTCGTAAATTATTTAACGGCTTAACTTTCCCAGGCTTATCGCTTGAGGGCTTTAAAAAGCATGCAGCACTTCTTGATGGTTACCGCAAATTACACGTTGCAAAGCAACAGCATTGGGCGCGCGAAATTAGCGACTCATAACCACACCTAAACTACTAATTATAAAAATAAAATGGCGCACTTTTAACTGCGCCATTTTTATTTCTTCGATAAATTGACTATAGTTAGTCAGTCTTGATTAACAACTTAATTACATTCTATGTCCCCGCAGCGCAAAAACAAACGCACCCGAATTAATAACGCTAAGCTGGCTTTTTTATTATCGCTGGTGTTGATAATCACTATCAGCTTGGTGCTTGATCACGTCAATTATCACCGTGAGAAAGATGCTTATCGATTACGCACTCTGTCGCAGGTAAGTACCTATAGAGCACAACTTGAAGCTGTATTAGTGTCTAATATTCAACTCATTCGTGGCTTAGCTATTGCTGTTGCCGCTGAGCCAAACTTAGATCAAACTCGCTTTGAACAAATTGCAGCTCCCCTTTTTGAAACCTCAAATGAGCTACGTAACATTGGCGCGGCGCCAGACATGGTAATAAAAATGACCCATCCGATTAAAGGTAACGAAAAAGCGATAGGCCTTAATTTTTTGGAAAATAAAGCACAGCGCGAAGATGCCATTAAAGCAAGAGACACGAATACGATCGTGATGGCAGGTCCACTTCAGCTTATCCAAGGCAACGAAGCTTTGATTGCGCGCGTACCAGTATACTTGCCAGAAAATAACGCCTTTTGGGGATTGCTCTCAGTGGTACTCGATATAGAAAAAGTTTATGAAAATTCGGGGATCATTGAACTACAGCAAAATTATAATATAGCAATACAAGGACGTAATGGATTAGGTAAGCAAGGTGGTTTTTTTTTCGGTGACCCCTCTATTACTGATCAAGACCCTCTAGAATTTACTTTAAACTTTCAAGGAGGTGCTTGGCAGCTTTATGTTATACCCAAGCAAGGCTGGCAACCAGTGAGTTCTTCGGTCTGGCCTTTACGGTTCATTATTTTAACCGTGTTAGGCTTGCTCATTTCTGCCTTTTTGTTTTATCTAAAAATACTCAACCGTGAACAAGAAAGCGAAAGAATGCTTGAGGTGATGAGTAATTTAGCACAAGTCGGTGCATGGTCGTTTAACTTAGAAAAAAAACACGTGTTTTGGTCAGATATGACTAAAAAAATACTTGAATACCCATTAGATGAGCAACCAAAATGGTCAGAAAATTTAAACTATTTTAAAGAAGGTGAAAGTAGAGAAAAAATCGCTAAACTGGTTGAAAGAGCAATTAAGCATGGTGAAAGTTACGAAACTGAGCTTGAAGTGATCAATGCAAATGGTCAGCCTGTATGGGCACTTGTTCACGGTGAAGCTGAACATAAAAATGGCCGTTGTGTAAGAATATTTGGTTCATTACAAAATATTGATGCCCGTAAAAAAGTAGAATTAGAAAATCGTAAAATTGCTCGTTTTAACGAAACCTTGGCCTCCTTAACGGTGAGTGATGAAATATTAAATGGCAAACTAAGCCAATCTAAAGAATTAATCACGCAGTCTATTTGCCAAGCCCTTGAGGTAAACTGCGCCAGTATAAAATTGTTTAACCAACAAAGAACCCAGCTAATTCAATTTGCGAGTTTTAATCGTTCAGGTAGCGAAAATAATATTCCGTGGCTGCAAGAAACTATTCCTGACTTTTTTACCGCAATAGAACGAAAAGCGATATTTTGTGTTGATAATGCTCAACAACATCCCTACTTAGCGCCCATCAAAGAAAGCTACCTTCAACCGTTTTCAGTCAAGGCGATGCTGTGTGTTCTTATTCCTGCAAGCAGTGGCTCTATTGGAATAGTATGTGCTGAGCAAGATATAGTTAGAACATGGAGCCATAATGAAGAAAGCTTTTTAATTGCTGTAGGGGCTTTAATTGGCAGCCTTTACGCTAGCCAACAACGTATAGAAACAGAGGCACAACTAGTCAGGGCAAAAGAAGCCGCAGAACAAGCTGTGATTGCAAAAAGTGAGTTTTTAGCCAGTATGAGCCATGAAATTCGCACACCCATGAATGGGGTGTTGGGAATGCTTAATATTGTTAAAGCAACCCAATTAGATCAACAACAAAAGCGTCATATTAAACTTGCGCAATCATCTGCAGAGTCATTATTAGAAATTATTAATGATATTTTAGACTTTTCTAAAATAGAGGCTGGCAAGTTAGACATTGAAAATATTCAATTTAATTTACCTCACTTACTGGGTGAGGTGGTTGAGTCATTTGCATTAAGAGCCGAGCAAAATAACACCACGTTAATTTTGGATGCAACACATATCACTAGCAGCGAATTTATTAGCGATCCGAATAGATTACGTCAAATTTTAAGTAACTTAATTGGTAATGCCGTTAAATTCACCCAAAACGGTGAAATATTGATAACCGCTAAAATTGCCCACACACTTGACGCCACAGTTTTAGAATGTGCAATCGCTGACTCAGGTATAGGAATCAGCGCAGAAAAACAGCCCCATTTATTTGATTCATTTACTCAAGCAGACACATCAACCACACGCCAATATGGTGGCACAGGCCTGGGGCTTGCTATTGTCAAGCAGCTGTGTGAGCTCATGGGTGGCGAAGTGAATGTGAGCAGTGCACCAAATAAAGGCAGTACATTTTCCTTTTTTATAAAGATAACCCCTCAATCAGTTCAACAGCACGAAGCATATCAAGCAATTAAAAATAAGCGTATTTGGGTTATTGATGATTGCTTACTTAATACCACTATTGCCAAAAAACAATTAACTCGCTGGGGGGCTAAGGTCAGCACGATCTGCGATTACCTGTCTATAAGTGCCTACATTAATAGCCATGAAGATACCCCACCAAACATTGTGCTTGTTGACAGTGCTTTATTTGAACCATTATACGAAGCTCAAGCACTCGCACTTAAGCAGTTTTTAACAAAAAGTAATAGCCATTTAATTATTATGGCTCCCATGAGTTATACAAATAAAAGTGCCACATTTTTAACCGAAGAAACCCTCGTATTTAAACCACTCACCCCTTTTGATTTACAAAATGCGCTGACTGCAAAAAGCTCTATCGAGCAAACACACGTTGGTACACAACTAAAGTCGCTTGCTGCCACTGAGGTTATGACAGATACACTGGCGGCGCATGTTTTATTAGTAGAAGATAATAAAATTAACCAAGTTGTTACCGCTGCTTTTTTAAAACAGTTGAACGTGACATTTGAGATTGCTGAAAATGGTGCTGAGGCAATTGAAAAGTTGAATCAAAACCCAGCTAACACTTATCAATTAATATTAATGGATTGCCAAATGCCTACGATGGATGGCTATCAAGCAACTATTGCCATCAGAGAAGGCAAAGCAGGCAAGGTAAATAAAAACATAACAATAATAGCGCTTACCGCAAACGCAATGCAGGGTGATAAAGACAAATGTTTGGCCACTGGTATGGATGACTATTTAACTAAACCCCTCAATGCCACAACTCTTCATTCTAAGCTCCAGCAATGGCTTACAAGCAAATAACAGTGTAAGCTAAAAATAGGATTTATTAGGTGAGATAAGGTATGCAATTGCAATTATCAATGGAGCAACAACGCGTTATTGGTTGTTTATTAGAAAAACAAAGCACAACACCTGAGCACTACCCTTTATCGTTAAATGCATTAACAAATGCCTGTAATCAAAAATCGAATCGCGCGCCAGTTGTTAATTATACAGAAGAGCAAGTTCAAATAACCGTTGATGAGTTAATCAGTATGCGATTAGTCACTGTAAATGAAGGGCTGTCTGGGCGAGTTAATAAATACGATCATCGTTTTTGTAATACTGAGTTTAGTCACCTGCAATTTGATCAACAGCAAAGGGCGATTATTTGTTTATTATTATTGCGAGGCGCACAAACACCTGGCGAATTAAAAACACGTAGTAGCCGCCTTGCCGACTTTGCTCGTATTGATGATGTTGAAAAGTCACTTGAACAACTAATTCAAAGCAATCATGTTAAAAAGATGCCGCGCGAATCAGGTAAACGGGATTGTCGATATATTCATTTATTTGCAGATCAATCATCTGTGAACGAGGCTTCACTTGAGGCACAAACACACACTGATGATATAAAAAACACTGAGCTAAATGACTTACTTGCAGAAATTGATGAGCTAAAAGTCCAGCTTAAACAAATAAAAGCTCACTTAGGGCTTTAATTCATAAATATGAAATCACATAATAGTTGTTCTATGTAGAGCGTAAAAATTATTTAACTAAAGGAGCGGGCCATGCGCGCCGAGATTATGGCTGAAATGAAAGTTCAGCCTTCGATTGATGTAAACGCTGAAATTAAACGCCGAGTGGATTTTATTAAAGCACGTTTAAAAGCGGCATATTCAACCTCACTTGTACTAGGGATCAGTGGTGGTGTAGATTCAACGACCTGTGGCCGTTTGTGTCAACTTGCTATTGATGAGCTTAACCAAGAACACCCTGACACTCATTATCAATTTATTGCTGTACGCCTACCTTATGGCGTTCAAGCTGATGAAAGTGAAGCGCAAATGGCGGTTGATTTCATTAAGCCGAGCACCCGCATGACGGTAAACATTAAACCCGCAACCGATGCACTGCATGAGCAGACAATGGCAACTCTCGCGGGTACCGAACAAACACTCCCTTCGCAAGATAAAATCGATTTTATTAAAGGTAATGTCAAAGCTCGCCAACGCATGATCGCGCAATATGAAATAGCCGGCTTTTGCCAAGGCTTAGTGGTCGGTACCGATCATAGTGCTGAAAATATTACTGGTTTTTACACTAAATTTGGTGATGGTGCATGCGATTTGGCTCCTTTATTTGGCCTATCAAAACGCCAAGTTCGTGCATTAGCAACCACATTGGGTGCGCCTGCGTTTTTAGTTGAGAAAGCACCAACAGCGGATTTAGAAAGTGATAGACCAGGACTAACAGACGAAGAAGCACTTGGCTTAAGTTATGAAGAAATTGATGACTTTTTAGAAGGTAAAGCAGTTTCAAGTTATGTAGAAGAAACGCTAATTGCAATTTACCAGCGCACGCAACATAAGCGCCAGCCTATTCCAACAATATACGATGCTTTTTAAATCAATATTATAAGCGTAATTTAACTGATCGAGCCGCTTGTATTTTACGTAAACATGACGTGAAAATAAGTGGCTTAAATTTTTAAACGTTAACCTTAACGCTTGCCAACAGAGAGTTTTATATTTTATGACCCCCCCTATTTTGATTACTGGTGCAGCACAACGTATAGGGCTTGCGCTGGCAAAGCACTTTATAGCCCAAGGGCAAGCGGTCATTATTACTTATCGGACCCGTCATGAGGCTGTTGATTCGTTGGAACAACAAGGGGTTACCTGTCTTTATGCTGACTTTAGTACTGATGAGGGCATTAATACTTTTATTACGTTGCTTAAATCACACACTGACTCACTCAGGGCAGTTATTCATAATGCATCAAGCTGGGACTGTGAAGCTAACAACCCTCACTTTGAGCAGCTGTTTGACAATATGATGCGCATTCATGCAAAAACACCGTACTTGGTAAACTTACATTGCGCAGATTTACTATTAAATTATCAGGCGTCGCATGCTAAACCCGCTGACATTATTCATTTGACTGATTATGTAGTGGAAACAGGCAGTCCAAAGCATCTTGCTTATGCGGCCAGTAAAGCCGCACTGGATAACTTAACTAAATCATTTAGCGCTAAATACGCACCTAACATAAAAGTGAATTCAGTCGCGCCATCATTAATTATTTTTAACCAACATGATGATGAGCAGTACCGCGCTAAAACTTTAAAAAAATCATTAATGGGTATCGAACCTGGATGCCAAGAAATTATCAATAGTATAGACCTACTACTGAACAGCCATTACATCACAGGGCGTGCTTTACCTGTTGATGGTGGTCGCCATCTTAAGTAAGTCATCTAATAAAACTGAGAAACTTATGCATAACGAATTAAAAGAAAGCTATCAAAAAATTATAACTGCTGTAGGTGAAGACGCTGAACGTGAAGGGTTACTTGATACCCCAAAACGCGCTGCAAAAGCGATGGAGTACCTTACTCAAGGATATCGTCAAACGCTTAACGAAATCACGAACAATGCGGTATTCACCTCTGACGCTGACGACATGGTATTGATACAAGATATCGAGCTTTACTCTATGTGTGAACATCATTTACTCCCTTTTATTGGCCGCTGTCATATTGCTTATATCCCTGATGGCAAAGTATTAGGCTTATCTAAGTTTGCGCGTATTGTTGATATGTTTTCGCGCCGTTTTCAAATTCAAGAACAGCTTACCCATCAAATTGCAAAAGCGGTTGAGGAAGTAACTGGTGCAAAAGGTGTGGGTGTAATTGTTGAAGCAAAACACATGTGTATGATGATGCGTGGTGTAGAAAAGCAAAACTCAAGCATGCGTACCTCGGTAATGCTAGGAAACTTTAGAGCTGATCCGAAAACACGTAATGAGTTTTTACAGCTGATCAAAGGATAATGTATGGCAAACGCAATTATTAATGTAACTAATTTACGACTACGCACATTTATTGGTTTTAATCCTGATGAGCGTGAAAAAAAACAAGATGTGGTCATTAACCTTGAAATTCACTACCCTGCTGATCAAGCTTGTGAAACAGATGAAGTAGACCAAGCACTTAACTACAAAGTGATTACTAAAGAGGTGATTAGCTTAGTAGAGCAAGGACACTTTTTATTGTTAGAAAAACTAGTTGCTGAAATTCTTGCTGTTTGCCACTCACACCCAAGTGTTAATTATGCTAAGGCTCGAGTAGATAAACCTCATGCGTTGCGCTTTGCCGATTCGGTTTCTTTAACCCTCGACTGGCACAAATAATCCAACGGCAAGGGCTATTACCGCTAAATAACGTAACCCCTTGCCGAGCGTTACCAGCACTAAAAATGTAGTAAAGCGAACTTTAAACACGCCGCCAATAACGGTTAGTGGGTCGCCAACGATGGGCAGCCAAGCAAACAACAGGCTATAAACACCATATTTATTAAACTGCTGTTGTGCTTTTTTAAGCCCTTTTTCAGATACTGGAAACCATTTTTTATCTTTAAAACGCAATGCCTGCGTCCCTAACCAATAGTTAACACAACTGCCCAGTACATTACCCAAGGTTGCTGCAAACCAAATCAGCCATAAGTTAGTATTGCCTTGCATGATCATGCCACTCATCAATACTTCAGACGAGCTAGGTAATAACGTGGCAGATATAAATGCTGTAAAAAATAATGTTATATAGAGCATTTTTTCCTTATGACTAAAAACTAAACCCAGCAATTAGCTGGGTTTAACGATTTTTTAACTTAAAACCAAAGCGCTGAATAATAAAAACAGTTATTTTATCAAATTTAAGCTAAGGGGATAATTAAACTCTTTGCCATCGTTGGCTTTCACGCTTGCGATAACCACCATCACAAATGAAAAAATAGCCACCATAGGTAACAGTAGTAAACCAACCGCTGCAAAAATTAGTAAAAAACAAACAAAATAAGCTATAGCCATAGTAATTTGAAAATTAAGGGCTTTTTTTCCATGTATATCAACAATTGGCATTTCATCTTTTTTAATTAACCAGATAATAAGAGGGCCGAGTACCGACCCAAATGGCACAATAAACCCCGCTAATGCACTTAAATGACATAGCATTGCCCAGGTGCGGTCATCTTTATTGACGACTTTAATCTCTTGATTTTGTTCCATTACACTCTCCCTTCTCGTTTTTATTTTGCGCTAAAATGATATTCACACTCATTAGCCACCTTAATGTAAATGCTTATTTATCCAATGCAAAGCATTTGTGTATATTTAAAAATAAAAAAGCGCAGCAAATAGCTGCGCTTATTGATATTGCCAGACCAGTTACTTATTCACACCCGCTAAATCAAGCATAAAAGCATAATTTAAGGCAGTATCTTCTAAGCGTTTGAAGCGACCTGATGCACCTCCGTGCCCTGCTTCCATATCGATTTTAAACAGTAGCTTATTATCATCTGTTTTGTAATCTCGCAGCTTAGCCACCCACTTTGCAGGCTCAAAATATTGTACCTGCGAATCATGTAAGCCAGTAGTAACTAACATATTTGGGTAATCTTGCTTACTGACCTGATCATAAGGTGAATACGATAACATATACTCATAGTATTCTTTCTCGTTAGGGTTACCCCACTCACCGTATTCGTTGGTTGTAAGTGGAATACTTGCATCAAGCATCGTGGTCACTACATCAACAAATGGAACTGCAGCCACCATACCTTTATACAACTCAGGAGCTTGGTTTGCCACTGCCCCCATTAACAAGCCACCCGCACTGCCACCTTGAGCAAATATTTTATCTTTTGCACCATACTTTTGCTCAACCAATGCCTTGGTAACATCTACAAAGTCGTTAAAGGTGTTCTTTTTAGTCAGTAGTTTACCGTCCTCATACCAAGGGCGACCTAGCATTTGTGAACCACGAATATGCGCAATGGCAAATACAAAACCCCGATCGAGCAAACTTAAGCGAGCGCTAGAAAAGGTAGGATCCATGGTCGCGCCATACGAGCCATAACCATATTGTAGCAGCGGATTAGTCCCCTCTTTTTTAAACATGTCTTTGCGATAGACTAGGCTTACCGGTACTTTAATACCATCTCGTGCAGTGACAAAAATTCGCTCTGATGCGTAATTATCTGCACTAAAATCACCGAGTACTTTTTGTTGTTTAAGTAATGTTTTATTGCCAGTAGCTAAATTAACATTATACGATGAAGCGGGTGTTGTCATACTGGTATAATACACACGTAATGTATCGCTATTTAAATCATTGTTACCGTAGGTGCTAATTGTATAAGCACTGTCGTTAAAACTAAGCGGTATCTCTTTACCCGTGGTTAAGTTACGAGCAATAATAGTCGACTGACCCATTTCACGCTGCTGATACACTAAGTAGTCGTTAAATAAGTCGATGCCTTCTAATTTTATATTATCGCGAGCGGGGATCACCGTTTGCCAATTAGCTTTATCGCCAGCTTTATCAATATCAACTTTCATAAGCTGAAAGTTAACCGCATTTAAATTAGTGACAATGTAGTAAGTATTACCCAGCTTAGAAATTCCATACTCCAGATCCGCTTCACGCTCAATTAAACGCTTTGGCTTAGCATTTACATCATCAGCACTTAAAACCGATACACCTGACGCAGTTGTACTGCTGTGCCAAATATAAATTTCTGAATCGTCTTTGCTTTTGCTTATACCCATGTAATAACTGGTATCTGTTTCTTCATAAACCAGCTCATCATCGCTTTGTGGGGTACCGAGCGTATGACGATAAACTTGGTAACCTAGTAAAGTTTGTAAATCTTTTTTTATGTAATAAAGCGTTTTGTTGTCGTTTGCCCAAACAACACTGCCATTCGTACCTTTAAGCGTATCTTCGAGTAATTTACCAGTGCTTAAGTCTTTTATTTTTATATCATAAATACGACGACTTACGGTATCTTCACCATATGCCATTAAATTGCCGTTTGGACTTACATCTAAACCACTTACGGCATAATAATCATGTTCCTTAGCTAGCTCGTTTACATCTAAAATAACCTGCTGGTCAGTGCCTGCAAAATCACTACTACGTACATAAGTTGCGTATTCGTTATCACCGCGAGTTTGTGATGAATAATAATAGTCACCGTTTTTAACTGGCACTGAATCATCGTCTTTTTGAATTCGCCCTTTTAGCTCTTCAAATAACCTAGTTTGTAACGTTTTTGTGTGCGCAAGCATTGCATCTGTATAAGCATTTTCAGCCTCAAGGTAACTAAGTACCTCAGGATCTTTTCGCTCATCATCACGCATCCAATAATAATTATCGATACGCGTGTCGCCATGAATAGACATTTCATATGGTACTTTTTTAGCAACCGGCGGCATTACTGCGATTTGAGTAGCTGCGTTTTCAATTTTTGCTGATTGCTCAACGTCAGGAGCTTTGTTGCATCCCCCTAAAATAGCTAAGGAAATAAAAGTAAGAACAAATGGGGTATGTTTCATTGATTGGAATCTCTGTAGTTTTTATTTTTATTAAATATACCTAATATTAAACACGACAGAAATTTAGTTTGTGAAGCTATGTAAAAAGGGAGCCGAAGCTCCCTTTAATTAATGTTTAATTTATTTAATTACTTTTGCTTACGACGACGCATAAAGGCAAACGGCGCTACAAGTAATGTTAACCAAGCTAATGAACCTGAAGAACTTTTCTTAGTAGGCTCTGGAGTAACAACCGGAGGCGCTACTTTAGTAACGGATATTGTTACCATTGCAGGCTCTGACACATTACCACGAACATCAATCGCAACAACTTCCATTTCTGCAGATGTATCACCCGCTAATAAAGTGGTATCTGCAACTACAATTTGACCATCTGCATCAACTGCAAAGCCAAGGTTTGTATTAGATTGAACATAGTACTCTGAAATAGCTAAGTCTAAGTCTGATTCTTCAATAGTAAGCGCACCTACTACAGTTCCATCAGCTGCATCTTCAGAAACACTAAACTCACCACCAACCAGCATTGGAGCTTCAACGTCTGGTAACTCTAGGTCTTCAGCTGCCATTACTTTAATAATGTTAGTACCTGAACCTTGCGATAATGCAAACGGGCCGCTTGCAGAAACAACCGCTTTCTCACCAGGTTTAAGTGAAGAAATTGCTTCACCTGTCTCATAAGAGGTCATTTCAACTGCTGGTTGTACGCCAAATACTGTTGAACCTGTTACGCTGTCTGTTTCACTGTAAACACCAGTTTGGTAACTAGGGTAGCCTACCGATACTTTGAAGTTCATTTGCTCACCAAGAAGCGAAGCATCAATATTCATTAACTCTGAACAACCTGAGAAAGTAACTGTGTCTTCTCCTGCAGCATGGAAAAGCGGCGTACCCCATTGCCATGCATCATTACCAGCGCCATCAGTTGTACCAATTAATGTGCGGCTACGACCTGGGAATGCAGTTGTGCGACCACGGTCATTTAAGTTTTGCATGAACTGATCAGATACACCGTCATTATTGGTATCTATTTCAATTCTATAACCCGCTTGGAAAGTATGAGTTAACGGATCTCGTAGTTGTATTGATGACGTAATATAAATTCCTGAATCACAGAAATCTGCATTGAATGCAGAGAATGTAGTAGACAGGATATTAAATTCAGCATCTTCAACTGATTTTTCTGTCCCCATTGCAACAATACTTTCAGCTTGTGGAGAAATTTCAGTTTGACCTGTATTTTCAATAACCAATGCCATTTCATTGTTAACAATTTCAGGTGAGTAGCTCAACTGAGTCGCAGCTTTTGGCATTGCATGATAAACAACATGTAAATCGTGATCGCCATCTGTAGATGCATCATCAAATACTAACGCACCATCAAACTCTACTGATGTTAATGCAGCACTTCTTGCTGCAATATCCTCTTCACTGAATGGATTTTCTAATTCCCATGCAGGTAATTTACTTGGATCAACCGTCATTGTAATATCAAAGTTAATCGCTTGACCTGCCGGTACTGTTATAGATTCAGGGAAATCCCAACTAACTGCGCCCGTATCAATATCATTTTGGTAGCGCGCTTCTGTGCGAAGATTATAAGTTTTTGCATCTGCAGAGAAGTTCTTAACTGTCACTGTTTTAGTAATTGAACCTGTTTCCGCTAAACTTACTAAACCATAAGATAGTGCAGCTTGTTTTGTGTCAAACTCACTATTATGGACCCATGCAGCAACTGGCAAGTTAGCCGCCTTAGTCACATCAACTAAACCAGCACCTATCATACTAATTGGCGCAAGCTCTGAATCAGGATTAATAGCTAGAGGCTCATTTGTTACGTTTAAGTTTGCTGCATTCATGATTGTTGCTTTAATCTCAAACGCATTACGCTCAGGATGCGCTTCACGGATCATTGCAACAGCGCCTGCTGTAATTGGGCCAGAGAAAGATGTGCCTGAAACAGGGTTTGTGCCTGTTTGCGTGCCTGCTGCTGCTACATCAATGCTCGTACCTGGCGCTGTAATTTCTGGTTTTAATAACCCATCCATAGAAGGACCACGAGATGAGAATGTTGCAACCGCACCTGCCGTTGTTTTAATTTCAACGCTAATATCAAATGTTGCAGGGCCGCCAGCTGCTAATTGTGCTTTTAAAGCAGCGCCTGCAGCAAAATTAATACCTACGTTTTTAATAGTTACGTCCGCATCAGAACCACCCATAGGTGCTGGGGTACCATCGTCGGTATTATTCGCGATCATTACAAACTCGGCACCATTTGCTTGTGCATTCAATACTTTTTGCGTAAAGGCACATGCACCACGGTCGATTAATACTGCTTTGCCTGTAAAGTCAACATCTGCAGCAAATTCAGTACAACCATCCTGGTTTGTATCAGGATAAACTAATTCAATATCTGCACCTGAAATAGCAAAATCTTCTTGAGGACCAAAACCTGATGCCTGGATATTACCTTCAACGCCAGCAACAGTACCTGATGCCACACCGATTTCAGTTGTTGGGTGAGTCATAGCGCCAACAGATAGTGCGTTAGGTGTAGTACTTGGACCACCAACACGGAACGGATTATCACCATCGTTACCAGCAGAAATAACCATATTCACACCTAAATCAACTGCACGTTGAACTAAGTACTGTGTACCACCACCCGTGTAAGTGTCACCAAATTCACCACCAAGAGACATATTCATTACATCAACACGGTCTGAAATATCGCCATCACCGTTAGGATCCATTGCAGCTTCTAGAGCAGCCGCTTGCGCATCGCCAGGACAACCGCCGCCACATACTGAGTAAGCGTAAAGTTCAACGTCAGGCGCAATACCATTTACAGAGTTTGCAGATGATGTACCGTGATTAGTTGGATCACCCGTTGATGGCGAGTTAGCGGCATCATTTTCAATAGGGTCGGCATCATCACGTATAAAGTCGTAACCACCTTGTACAATGCCTTGTGGCCATGCAACTGATGTTGGATCTGCCTGTGCGGCTAGGTAAGCTTCAACAGTGCCTGCGCCACCGAAAGCAGCATGAGTGTAATCGATACCCGTATCAAGTACAGCAACACGCTGACCTTTACCACTTGCAATACCATCAGTAATTAACGGCTTGGCATTAATATATTCTGAACTGGCTGCAACATGTAACTCACGATCGAACATTGGTAAAACTTTAGCAACACGATCATCTTTTGCAATTTTTGCTAACGCTTCAGGGGTTGCTTGAACAATTAACGTTGGCGCTAAAATTTTAGTTTTGCCAATTACCTTAGCATTAAAATCTAGGCTGCTAAGCTCAAGCGCCATTATGTCCTGTAGCTGCTCAACCTGAGCCGTTACTTCACGGTTAGATGATACTTGGTAGGTTCCAGCAGCAACTGCATCAACTGAGGTTTTTGCTTTTAAAACAATCATGTGGGCTGAAGGCGCTTTTTTATCAGCTGCCAATTCTTTTATTTGCTCTACTTGCTTGTTAGTCATTGTAGTATTTGGCAAAGTCGCAGCATTGGCAAATGTTGCCACAAATGCACCCGATACAGCTGTCGCGATTGCTGTTCTTTTAATTATATTATTAGACATCGTTTCCCCTAGGATAGTTTATGTATTATTGTATTTACTAGTTTCAATTCCATTGATTGATAACTACGAATATAAAGCGTCAGCCTTTGCGCCTGCAACAGCATTGCTACATTAAAGTTACACAAAAAAACAACCACCTTGAAAAATCACCATAACATATTGATTTAAAAGGAAAATAAAACACATTCAGTTTGTAAAAAATTGTAAACAAAAAGATTTAAATTGAGAGATAAATGAACAACGATGTAATTAATATTTTAACTATGGCCAAAGTCATTCAAACAGCCGTTGCCCCTGTTTTTTTAATTACAGGTATTGCGGCAACACTTGGGGTGTTATCCAACCGTTTGGCACGTATTACAGACAGAGCCAGGCAGTTAGAGCGAAAATTAAAAGTTAGCACCGATGAAGAATTTAACTTGTCTCTAACTACAGAACTAAGGGCGCTTCTTAAGCGCTCCCGCTGCATACATATTGCCTTTAGTTTAAGTGTATTAAGTGCATTATTAGTCTGTGCTGTGGTTATGCTGTTATTTTTATCGCATATACAATCGATTAATTTAGGCGTCACTATTGGTAGTTGTTTTGTTGGTGCAATGGCATTGCTAATATGTGCATTTATGTCATTACTTGGCGAGGTATTTTTAGCAACCCGCAGTATGCGTCGAGGAATGATATTTGCTGATATTGATATAAACGATTAAAGGCATTGCTTTAACTTGAATTAAAGCGTTAGCTAATATACAAATACAATCAAATAACCGTCAAAGGAGTAGAGTAAAGTGAAATTGAAGCAAGTATTTATCGGGGCATTACTATCTACATGCGCACTTAGTGTATCTGCAAATTCTGCGTTTAAAGAGCCGAGTGATGCAATTGAGTATCGCCAAGCTGCATTTTCTATGATTTCAGTTCAAATAGGCGATATGGGTGCTATGCTTAAGGGTAAAATTCCTTTTGATGCAGAGCAATTCAAACAGCGTGCAAATAACGCGGCGGCATTATCTAAAATGCCTTGGGAGGCATTTTACGCAGGCACTGAAAAAGGCGATACATCAGCACTTCCTGCGGTATGGTCTGAAAACGATACTTTTATGAAAAAAGCGACAGCGTTTCAGCAATATGCTGATGAACTTGCTGTAGCAGCTCAAACAGGTGACAAAGCGGTCATTGGTAAAGCATTTGGTGCATGGGCTAAAGGCTGTAAAGATTGCCATAAGCAATTCAAAGACTAATAAACACTGTGTATTAAACAATAAAAATGGCGCTGTATTAGCGCCATTTTTTTTAACTAAGCAGATAACTTAAAGGTTCACTTCCCCAAGTACTCATAATTAAAACCAGTAATAGTAAAAATAAAACCCATGCAATCCATGGTGACTTTGTCTCAGGCTCTGAGCTTTGTGTTGCCAGTGCTTTATTACCGGTGATCATAGCTTTTACCAAAGGCTTGCCTTTTATTTTATAAGCAATAATAGCCACAACATGCAAAATAATCGCATAAAATAAAATATCAAAATTGATATGATGCAGCCAGTTAGCGAAATCAATCGTATCACTCGATACATACTGCGCTAACGGGCCATCAGTTAAAATACCATCACTGCTCATTAAACCACTAACCAGCTGCGTAATAATCAGTATAAAAAATAATAACACCATATAACTGCCTGGTGCAGAATGGCCCACATCATTTGTTTTTTTGCCACTAAAAGAAGCAAGCACCGATTTAGGTGAATGCAGTAATGCCGATATTCTTGCCGTTTTACTGCCTATGAGACCCCATATAATCCGCGTTGAAATAAGCGCTAAAGTAAAAAAGCCAACCACAAAATGTAGCTCTATCATGCCCTCTTCAGCACTAAAATAAAGCGCAGCAATACTCAATACTAATAACCAATGAAAGCTTCTTAAAAAGCCATCCCACACTTTTACCTTGAACATTGCACCTTCCCTAAAAAACAGTATCATCTAAAACGCTAACTATTTTAGCATCTTAATCTTAAGGTATCCCGATGAGTCTTTCTACTATTACACAGAGTAAAACACATGCAGTCCATTAAAAAACCGATACTAAAAGGCTTTTTAGATATGCTGCCATTATGTTTAGCCGTTATTCCTTGGGGTATTTTATGTGGCTCGTTGGCAATACAAAATGGCTTTACTCCTTTTGAAACTCAAGCTATGTCGCTATTGGTATTTGCTGGCTCGGCTCAACTGGTTGCTATTGAGTTAATGGCTGGTAATACCCCTCTGTTAACCATTTTATTTACCACATTTATTATTAGCTCTCGTCATTTTTTATATGGCTTGGCGGTTCGTCACAAAGTGATTGAGCAACCTATGCGTTGGCGCCTTCCAGTCAGCTTTGTATTAACCGATGAACTATTTGCTTTTTCGCATCATCCTCGCGCCTACCAGACTAAAACGCGCCTAATTTACGCGCTCAGCGCAGGCTTTAGCTTTTACATTGCTTGGAATATTTGGACACTGTTCGGTATTGTAGCCGGTACTATACTCCCTGATCTCACCAATTTAGGACTCGACTTTGCGATTGCTGCAACCTTTATTGCTTTGGTTATCCCAGGAGTTAAAAATTTAGCCACACTTATCACTGTCATTGTTGCAGGGATCTGTGCCACTTTATTAAAAAGCACAGGCTTTGAGCTGTGGTTGGTATGCTCAGCACTACTCGCGATGAGTGCAGGTTACGCTGTAACTAGAATAGTAAAAAATAAGGACACTAAATCATGATGACGACTATTTTACTTATGGCATGTATTACCTTTTTTACTCGTTATTTATTCTTACATCGCGCGCTACCATTTAAAGTAGGGCCTAAAATGCAGCAGTTTTTGAGCTTCAGTGCACCTGCGGTTCTAACAGCGATTTGGGTGCCTATCGTATTTATAAATGATGGTGGCATTAATCTAAATTGGCAAAATCCTTATTTAAGCGCAGCGATTGTAGCCATTATAGTTGCTTACAAAACACATAATATTTACCTAACCACACTTGCTGGTATGGGGTTATTTTTGATTTTAAATTAACAGTAACGCCATAGCAGTGTTCACTATTTCGACTTTGTTAATCACCAAGCAAAGGTTAGACTATGCCAAATAAACAAATAATAGCTTAATAATATGCACCCATTTCATCAACTAAGTGCAACTAGCCTGCAAGGCCAACCTATCGATTTTCAAGAGTTTGTAGGTAAAGTTGTGTTAATAGTAAATACTGCAAGTGAGTGTGGATTCACTTATCAATATAAGTCATTGCAAGCATTACACGAAAAGTATGCCTGCCAAGGTTTAGTCATTGTAGGTTTCCCGTGTAACCAATTTGGCCAGCAAGAACCCGGAGACGCGAATCAAATAGCGCAAGGTTGCTTAATCAATTACGGAGTTAGTTTTTTAATCGCAGAAAAAGTGAACGTTAATGGTCAGCATACACATCCGGTTTTTCGCTATTTAAAATCTGTATTACCGGGGTTGTTAACACGAAAAATTAAGTGGAATTTCACAAAATTTTTGATTAATTCAGATGGCTCACCTATTAAGCGCTACGCGCCCTTTACTAAACCTGAAAAACTAGAAAAAGTAATTGAAAAAGCATTGCTCGCAGCTAAAGTTTGAGGCTTAAAAATTATAAAGAGGCATAAAGCCTCTTTATTACCAACCCACAGAGCTTTAAATACTACCTAAGTAGCAGTTAAAAGCTAATATGTCGGCACTGATTTGTACTAGCGACAACCTAATCAATATAATCGTTTAAGTCATCTTCACCTAGGTTTTTACGCAAGCGTTTTTGCTCAAGGTAATCCTCTAACTTTCTTTTCACCTTTTGCTTTTTCTTGTCGTGTTGATTACGCCCGACCATTTCGTATTCGTCTTCAACAAAATCATCATCTAGCGCATCGTAACTAAATGTCTTACCCACAACCCACTCCATAAAGTGTTTGAGACCAATTACGGATTCTTGTATCGCGATAATTGGTGAAATTAAAATGTTCAACGCAAATTTATTGTACAAATTTCCGTCAAAATAAAGCCACATCGCTATCCTAAATAGTCTCTGTGTCAGTATTGTGAATAAATAGCGCTAAATTTGAATTGTGGAAAGTGAGAGTTTTTTATCGTATCGATAAATTTTATTTATTAGCATTTAATTGTTGGTTATTTTGACCAAATTTTAGCTTTTTCAATGACTTTACTTTCAACTTCAAAGCACCTTAAAAATCACAAGTCACTGTTTTTAAACACTAAAAACTATTGGCACCAAACTTGTTATAAGTTAATTATCATCAGCAAAAAACAGAGAATAAACATGAAAGAATTATTATTAGTTAGCGCAATTATGTGCGCCCCCGTCGCCATGGCTCATAACGATAACAGCTCTTCAATTTCATTTAGTAACGACGAATGTAACGTTGTATTTAATAACGATGTGCGCATCAAACCTAATGAGTTAGAAATTTTTAAAGCCAATAATCAGCGCATGCTATTTACCGCTGAAGGTGAGCTGTCTATCAATGGCGAGCAAGTAGCATTAAATAGTGCACAGCGCCAAGCACTGACCAACTACACAGATAATTTACGCGTGCAATTACCTGAAGTGGCCAATATTGCCCTTGAAGGGGTTAAAATTGCAGGTGTTGCATTAGAAGAAGTCGCCAATGCATTTAATATTGATGGCCTCGATAACATTGCAACCTTGATGGACGATATTCAACAAGAAGTAGAGGGTACCTTTTACCAACAAGGTACATTTGTCATGGGCCAGCAAAGCTTCACTCAGTTTGGTGAAAACTTTGAACAGCAGTTTGAACAACAAATAGAAACTGCCGTTGAGTCGGCCGTAATGCAATCAATGGGCAGTATTTTAGTAGCATTAGGCTCTGAGCTAATGGGTTCAGGTGGCGATATGCAAGCCTTTGAAGAGCGCATGGAAAATATGGGCGCACAAATAGAAGAAAAAGTAGAGCTCCATGCAAAAAAACTTGAACAGCGTGCAAATACACTGTGTGGTGACTTTATTGAAATCGCACAACAAGAAACTCAACTTGCTGCGCAAGTGCCTGCATTAAAAGGCTATGAGTTATTTACTATAAAACAGCACTAACTGCTCAGCATTTTAATTAATCTCCCTTTGCGGCATTTGCTTTTAAGCTATGCCGCATTTTGCGTTTTTTACCCCACCAGTCCCATTTAACTCAAATAATAGACTGTTGAGTGGATTTGCTCTTGCTGTGCAGAGGCATTTTGTGGCTTCATAGTAAAATACAAACCAAAGTATAATCTTCACTTCGCTCTAGATCACATAGAATGCCGTTCGAGCTGATGATTGTAAGCCCAAATTGCAACATATTAAAACCACTCCTTTTTAAGTTTTAAATTCTGAGGCGGTGCGATCCCCAGTTAGACGCGTTTTAAAACGCAACCAGCTCCAAAGTGCCTAGTAACCTAGGCACTTTTTTTATAATTTAAAAGCCTAGCAACACTCTTTTTTATCGTTTATTTTAACGATCTTCTCGGATAAATAATTAACCACCTATAAATAGCATGTTAAATCTTTGAATGAAGTAAAACCCACCCCAATAATACAAAATAATTTAATCTGAATAACTATTCAAAATAATCTATTTATAAACATATTAAAATAAAAAAACTGAAAAAAACCCCATGCAAAAGTGATATAGCACACAAATATAATGAATAAATATACAAAAATAAAAACAAACGCCATTAAATAGCAAATCAAAAAAACACTTTCAGATTAAAAAAACTAATACTTCACCAGCAATTTTTATCGCTTTATTTTTAACCAACCTACGGGCAAAATGCACACGTTTTCAACAGACACAACCTTGGAGCGAATACAATGAACCCAATTAATACATTAAACCAAACAGCCACAACTCACGTTGCAGTTAAACCAACTAATCGCAAAGCGAGAATGTTAGCTAAACTTAACCGTTACGGAAAAAAATTAGCACTTGGCGGTGCAATTCAATACAAATAGTCACCCAACCATGATTTTTGTATTGTTGCAGCAAACACCCAACCACTAAATGAAGTTTCTTCTTTAGCTTCATCTGTTTGCTGCCAGCTCCCTCCTCATAGCTAAAAATCATCTTTAATTTTCATAATTTACAAAAAAAACCTCATTTACGCTCACTTTTTAAGCAAACGATCTTTTTGCTATTTACACAGGCAACTCACCTAAGTATTATCCTGCATCACGACGTGGAGAGATGGCAGAGTGGTCGAATGCACCGGTCTTGAAAACCGGCAGGGGTTTATAGCCCCTCTAGGGTTCAAATCCCTATCT
>NZ_PNCN01000314.1:0-306 GCF_005886135.1 Pseudoalteromonas sp. S4741
TACTAGCCACAGTTATGCTGTTTTTCGGCTTTCAAGCTAACCCTATTTTAGAGCAACCACTCAATATTTTGATAATCGCGATTCCGCTGGTTATTCTACCTTAGGGCCTTTTCATCATTGCAAATTTTATTGCGCTAAAACTCAAGCTTAAACATAACATAGCAGCTCCATCGTGCATAAATGGTACATCAAATTTCATTGAGTAAGCTGAAGCGGTAGCTAAATATCGATTTGGCCTCCATAACGGTGCAGCAATGGCTACAGTCCTTGGTGTACTTGTAGAGGTGACTCTGATGCTATCTCTTT
>NZ_PNCN01000315.1:0-257 GCF_005886135.1 Pseudoalteromonas sp. S4741
ACAATAAATAAATTAGAATCTCATTTATATTTTAAGGTGTTCGCAAGTGAGTTTATACAAGCAAGAATTTGGTACAGACTTCGACTTAGGATTTGATTTAAATGAGCATCCATATCTAATAGATAAAAGCTGTCACAATGACCTTTGCCCAAGCTTCTATTTCAAACTAGATCAACAGTACTATGTTCTATGTCTGGATTAATCTAAAGAAGAGCGAAGAGACGAAGATACGTCGATAGATGTAATTGACGAATCTC
>NZ_PNCN01000316.1:0-273 GCF_005886135.1 Pseudoalteromonas sp. S4741
AGTCATTTGGTTTTAAGAACGGTATACCAAAAGAAGCAGATTATGTATTTGACGCTCGCTTTTTAACAAACCCGAATTGGGAGCCTGAACTTAAGCCACGCACAGGGCTAGATCAACAAGGAAAAGACTACCAAGCCAGCCACAGCATAGTACAAAAATATACATCGCAAATAAAAAAATACGTGCAAACATGGCGGCCGCCTTTAGATAGAAATAACCCGAGCTATGGGCCTATTGCAATTGGCTGCACCGGTGGCCAACACGGCGCTGGTT
>NZ_PNCN01000317.1:0-278 GCF_005886135.1 Pseudoalteromonas sp. S4741
GAGGTGTTATCTGACTCGGTTTCTAGTATTGAGGAACGGGCCAGCCACGTGTTTGCGCGTGTTAAGCAATACGCTGGTATGAAAGAATGGCCAGTAACCTAGGATGCACCGCAACAATTACAACCACAGGTGTTTCCAGACTTTGAATTTACTCAGCAATAACGGCGCCAAGAGTGTCATTAAAAAGAACCAGCCAGTCATACTAATAATGTGTCGATTAACACTACTCAAATTAATCAACCGCAAGATTTAGTGGCGAGTTTTGCCGGTACGCTTGC
>NZ_PNCN01000318.1:0-375 GCF_005886135.1 Pseudoalteromonas sp. S4741
ATAAAACCAGCCCATTGATCCTTAGCCTCGTTTGGCTGCTCCTGCAAAAACATGGTGGCGAGGAATCCGCATGTTTTGACACACCTTGAGAGAAGTGGAATCGATAAATGCAATGCCTGTTGGTTTATCAAAGCGCTGCTTCAGATAGCTACACAGAGCAGGTAACGTGGCCTGAAGTAACTTCAACATACGTGTATAACTGACTAAATCAGGAAAATAATGTCGCCAATACTGACAAACAAATTTGGTGTAGTAAGTTTTAAAATCGCGATAACCTGATTGATGATAAGCAATTAATATAGTCATCACTTCGCTAGAGGATAGTCGAGATGGCTTAATGCGTTGCTTTTCACCTGATTCTATTAGGTGTTTAAT
>NZ_PNCN01000319.1:0-857 GCF_005886135.1 Pseudoalteromonas sp. S4741
ATCTACGGAATAATTCGTGGTGCTTAACAAAAGCCAATTAGCGATTTAATTCAATGGGTATCATTACGGTGATATGGTTTCGGTGGATGATAGAGCAGATTTTAAAAACAAAAAACCCAGCATAAGCTGGGTTTTTACATTTCTGAAAGAAAACTAAATTACTTGATTTTAGCTTCTTTGAAAATCACATGTTTACGAGCCTTAGGATCGAATTTTTTGATTTCCATTTTTTCAGGCATGTTACGCTTGTTCTTGTCGGTAGTGTAGAAAAAACCAGTACCAGCAGTTGAAACTAAACGGATCTTATCGCGCATAATTCAGTTCCTTAAACTTTTTCGCCACGAGCACGGATTTCTGTAAGAACCGTGTCAATGCCTTTTTTATCGATAATACGCATACCTTTAGTAGTAGTGCGTAATGTTACAAAACGTTTTTCACTTTCAACCCAAAAACGGTGTGTTTGTAGGTTAGGTAGGAAACGACGTTTAGTCGCGTTTCTCGCGTGTGAACGGTGGTTACCAACCGCTGGACGCTTACCTGTAACTTGACATACTTTAGACATGTCTATATATCTCCAATAACTTCGCTCGAGCTTAATTTTCCCTAAGGCCATGTATTTGTGCCCTAGAGATAAATCGAAGGGCGCTCTTTATACAGCTTTTACAGGCAAAGATCAAATACTGATCTTATCCAACCAGCTCATGTGTAAATTTGATAGCGGCTAATTATAAAGATCGAATGCCCTTAGGGAAAGTAAAAACTGCATTTAAATTAAACTAATTTGCCAAAACGCACTAAACCGCTCATTTTTAGCACATATCTGTAAACGATAAACTCAAATCAGTCCCCGTTCGGCA
>NZ_PNCN01000320.1:0-358 GCF_005886135.1 Pseudoalteromonas sp. S4741
GGGATGACCCCCTAGCCTTAACAGGGCGCTACCCCCGTAAGTATTCGTCCGAGGCTCTACCTAAATAGATTTCGGGGAGAACCAGCTATCTCCCGGTTTGATTAGCCTTTCACTCCTAACCACAGGTCATCCCCTAACTTTTCAACGTTAGTGGGTTCGGTCCTCCAATTGATGTTACTCAATCTTCAACCTGCCCATGGCTAGATCACCGGGTTTCGGGTCTATACCTTGCAACTATTCGCCCAGTTAAGACTCGGTTTCCCTACGGCTACCCTAATCGGTTAACCTCGCTACAAAATATAATTCGCTGACCCATTATACAAAAGGTACGCAGTCACAGAACAACTCTGCTCATACT
>NZ_PNCN01000321.1:0-376 GCF_005886135.1 Pseudoalteromonas sp. S4741
AACGCAGTAAACGAAGGATACTAGAAGCTCGCAACCACGCTTATGTTTTTCAAAGCTAACGCATTAAGTAGACCGCCTGGGGAGGACGGCCGCAAGGGTCAAACTCAAATGAATTGACGGGTGCCCGCACAAGCGGTGGAGCATGTGGTTTAATTCGATGCAACGCGAAGAACCTTACCTACACTTGACATACAGAGAACTTACCAGAGATGGTTTGGTGCCTTCGGGAACTCTGATACAGGTGCTGCATGGCTGTCGTCAGCTCGTGTTGTGAGATGTTGGGTTAAGTCCCGCAACGAGCGCAACCCCTATCCTTAGTTGCTAGCAGGTAATGCTGAGAACTCTAAGGAGACTGCCGGTGATAAACCGGAGGAAG
>NZ_PNCN01000322.1:0-314 GCF_005886135.1 Pseudoalteromonas sp. S4741
CGATGTATTTTTAAACGCATTAACTACCCAGCTAGAAACCGCAAAACCCAACGTTAAGCTAAGCGCTGCACAGCTCAAGATGATAGTTAAACACTTAAGCGAACACGATGACGAAGCAGAAGTATCTAAAGTAAAGGCCAAGGTAGAAGCCAACCCAGACTTGCGTGATAATGAAAACGTACCACTAACAGAAAGTGTAGATGACTACTATGACCGTGAAGTATTACACCCTGTACAACACGCGTGGATTGATACTAAAAAAATCGCCGACCTAGACGTGGCAGTGGCACTAGTTTGAGACGCACTAACATGCC